>JAIQGF010000003.1 GCA_020072845.1 Terriglobia bacterium | reverse complement strand
GGTTGCCACCGGCACCTTGATGACCAGCACCAGTGACAAATCGCAGAAGCAGGTGAATTTTCCCGGCGTCGTTGGCCGGTTTGTGCGTTTCCAAGCATTGACCGAGATCAAGGGTGGGCCGTGGACGGCAGTGGCCGAGCTTAATGTGATCCGGACGTTGGCGGCCAGTAACCCATCTCCAGATCTCGACGGCGCCAACTGGGCGGTGGTCGCCTCCAAGGGCGATACCGGCCTGCAGGGTGCACAAGGTCCCCAGGGTCCGGCAGGCGCAGCCGGCGCAATTGGTCCGCAGGGTTCGGCAGGCGCAACCGGTGCAACTGGTCCGCAGGGTCCGGCTGGAGTAGACGGCGCGCAGGGGCCGCAAGGCCCGCAAGGTCCGGCGGGCGCCAAAGGCTTGGGCTTCGCCGATAAAGGCAGCTTCGTTCTGAACAACAGCTATGACGTCAACGACGTGGTCAGCTTTGGTGGCTCCAGCTACGTAGCGATGCTGGCCAACGCCGGCACCGCCAATCCCGACACTGACCCCACGAATTGGGCGCTGTTCGCCGCGCAAGGTCTGAAGGGCGATACCGGCGCCGCAGGGTCCCAAGGGCGACACCGGCGCCACGGGTCCGCAGGGACCGCAAGGCGTGCAGGGCGAGGTTGGTCCGCAGGGTCTGACCGGTTTGACGGGTGCAACCGGTCCCCAAGGCGCGAAGGGCGACACCGGCGCGACCGGCGAGGGATTCACCGATAAAGGCAATTTCGTCCTCAACCACGTCAACGGCTATGCCGTCAACGACGTGGTCAGCTTCGGCGGCTCCAGCTACGTCGCAATTGCGGCCAACGCGGGTGCCAACAATCCCGACAACGATGTCAGCAACTGGGCGCTGGTGGCCGCAAAGGGCGATCAGGGCGTTCAGGGAGCAGCGGGTCCTGCCGGCGCCGACGGCGCACAGGGTCCCAAGGGCGACACTGGCGCGACCGGTGCGACTGGCGCAACTGGTGCGCAAGGCCTACAGGGGCTTCAAGGTCCGCAGGGCGACATCGGCCCGATGGGACTCCAGGGTCCGACGGGCGCACAGGGTGCGAAGGGCGATAAGGGCGACGCCGGCTTAGGCTTCGCCGACCAGGGAGCGTTCGCCCTCAACCACGTCAACGGCTATGCCGTCAACGACGTGATCAGCTACAACGGGTCCAGCTACGTCGCAATCGCGGCCAACAACGCGGCGTCGACTCCGGACGCCGACATCACGAACTGGGCGCTGTTTGCGGCGCAAGGTTTGAAGGGCGATACCGGCGCCGCTGGCGCGGCCGGTGCAACTGGTCCGCAGGGTCCTGCTGGCGTAGATGGCGCCCAGGGTCCGATCGGCGCGGCCGGTGCCACTGGACCGCAAGGTCCGGCTGGCGTAGACGGCGCCCAGGGTCCGATCGGCGCGGCCGGTGCCACTGGACCGCAGGGTCTCAAGGGCGACACCGGCGCCACGGGCGCAACTGGTGCGCAAGGCCCGCAGGGGCTTCAAGGTCAGCAGGGCGACATCGGCCCGATGGGACTGCAGGGTCCGACGGGTGCAAAGGGCGATAAGGGTGACGCCGGCTTAGGCTTCGCCGACAAGGGAGCATTCGTCCTCAACCACGTCAACGGCTATGCCGCCAACGACGTGGTCAACTTTGGTGGCGCGAGCTATGTAGCGTTGCTGGCCAACGCCGGCGTCGCGACTCCGGACGCCGACATCACGAATTGGGCGCTGTTTGCGGCGCAAGGTTTGAAGGGCGACACGGGCGCAGCCGGTGCATCTGGTCTGCAGGGTCCTGCTGGCGCAGACGGCGCCGCTGGTTCTGCTGGTGCACAAGGTCCGGCCGGCGCAACCGGCACCACTGGGCCGCAGGGTCTCAAGGGCGACACGGGCGCAACGGGTGCGCAAGGCCCACAGGGACTTCAAGGTCCGCAAGGTGACATCGGCCCGATGGGACCACAGGGTCCGACGGGTGCAACCGGTGCGCCAGGCGCCACCGGTCCGCAGGGATCAGTCGGCATTGACGGCAAGACGGTTATATCCGGGCACGGCGCGCCGGACGCCAGCGTTGGCGCGAATGGCGACGTCTATGTGGATCTTAACGGCGGCTATCTGTACGGTCCCAAGACGAACAGCGCCTGGGATCAAGGCACAAATATCTCCAGCACGATGTACGGGAACGTTGCACCGTTGGTTTCCGTCAGCGGCGCCACGTACGAGTTGGGCACCAAATTCCGTGTCAATGTGTCGGGGCAGATCACAAGCATTCGGTTCTACAAGTACCTCGGCGACTCCACCTCGCCACGTGTCGCCAACATCTGGAACGTGTCCGGCACGCCGGTGGCAAGTCTAACCATCACCAACGAAACTGATTCCGGATGGCAGGAGCAGGTTCTGCCTTCACCACTGACGGTTACGGCGGGAGATATCTACACGGTGTCGTATAACACCACCGTAGTATTTGGATACACTGTCAACGGGCTGAACATGCTGCCAAGCACCTACCCTGGTGCCCCCATGACCGCGCTCGAAAGCATGGCCTCTCCGCCCGGAACCTTCCCCAACGCTTCCGATGGCATTACCGCCCTTTTTGCGGACGTTGTTCTCTCCGGGCCGGGAGCGGGACTCAGGGGAGCGGCGGGTCCCGCGGGCGCAATTGGAGCAACTGGCGCACCGGGCGCAACTGGTCCACAGGGGCCAGCGGGTCCTGCTGGCGTAGACGGCACCCAGGGTCCGGCTGGCTCTCAAGGCCCGGCTGGTCTGCAAGGTCCGAAGGGCGACACCGGCGCGACAGGTCCGGCCGGTCCGCAAGGTCCGGCTGGCGCAGACGGCGCAGCGGGTACACAGGGTCCGGCTGGTCTACAAGGTCCGAAGGGCGACACCGGCGCGACGGGTCAGGCTGGTCAGGCTGGTCCGCAAGGTCCGGCTGGCGCAGACGGTGCAGCGGGTGCACAGGGTCCGGCTGGAGCGCAGGGTCCGCAAGGTCCGCAGGGTCCGGCTGGCGCAGCGGGCGCGCAGGGTCTCATGGGTCCGGAAGGTCCGGCTGGTTCGCAAGGCCCGAAGGGTGACACTGGCGCCGCTGGCGCGGGCATCACCGAGAAGGGTAATTTCGTCCTCAACAACGTGGGCGGCTATGCCGCCAACGACGTTGTCAGCTTTGGCGACGCCAGCTATGTAGCGTTGCTGGGCAACGCCGGCGCTACGAATCCCGACACCGACCCGACCAACTGGGCGCTGTTTGCGGCGCAAGGTCCGCAGGGTCCGGCGGGCACCACGGGCGCGACGGGTCCGGCGGGTGCGTCGGGTCCGGCTGGCGCAGACGGCGCGGCGGGTCCGGCTGGTCCGCAGGGTCTCACTGGCCCCGAAGGTCCGCAGGGACCGACCGGCGCCACCGGCTTGCAAGGTCCGATTGGTTTGACCGGTCCGCAAGGTCCGGAAGGCCCACAAGGCCCGAAGGGTGACACTGGCGCCGCTGGCGCGGGCATCACCGAAAAGGGCAATTTCGTTTCCGGCAACGTGGGCGGCTACGCCGCCAACGATGTAGTGAGCTACAACGGCGCCAGCTACGTGGCTCTGGTTGCCAACGATGCTTCGAGCAATCCCGATGCGGGTGCGCCCTGGGCGCTGTTCGCAGCGCAAGGTGCGCAAGGTCTCGCTGGCGCAACCGGCGCAACCGGTTCGGCTGGTCCTGCTGGTGCCGATGGCGCGGCGGGTCCGGTTGGCCCGCAGGGACCGGTTGGTCCGGCGGGTGCCGACGGCGCTACGGGTCCGGCTGGTGCGCAGGGTCTGCAAGGTCCGCAGGGTGTGCAGGGCGCAGTTGGCCCACAGGGATCGGTAGGTGCCGACGGTGCGACGGGCGCGCAAGGTCCGAAGGGTGACACGGGCGCGGGCGTCACGGACAAGGGCAATTTCGTTTCCGGCAACGTGGGCGGCTACGCCGCCAACGATGTGGTGAGCTACAACGGCGCCAGCTACGTGGCTCTGGTTGCCAACGATGCTTCGAGCAATCCCGATGCGGGTGCGCCCTGGGCGCTGTTCGCAGCGCAAGGTCCGCAAGGTCTCGCTGGCGCAACCGGCGCAACCGGTCCGGCTGGTCCGCAAGGCGTACCGGGCGACGTAGGTCCGCAGGGTTCCAAGGGCGACACCGGCGCGACCGGTCCGCAGGGTTCGCAAGGGGCGCAGGGCGACGCGGGTTCGATCGGACCCATGGGTCCGCAAGGTCCAACTGGTCCGCAGGGCCCGAAGGGTGACACGGGCGCCAACGGCCAGGGAGTCACCGATAAGGGCAATTTCGTCCTCAACAACGTGGGCGGCTATGTCGCCAACGACGTGGTCAGCTTTGGCAGCGCCAGCTACGTAGCGATGCAGGCCAACGCCGCGGGCGCGAATCCCGACAGTGACCCGACGAACTGGGCGGTGTTCGCAGCGCAAGGTCCGAAGGGCGACACCGGCGCGACGGGTCCGGCTGGTGCGCAGGGTCCGGCTGGTCCGCAAGGTTCGACTGGCGCAGACGGCGCGCCGGGTGCAGCGGGTGCGCAGGGTCCGATCGGCCCGCAGGGTTCCGCTGGCCCCGCAGGACCGCAAGGAACAGCCGGCGTTGACGGCAAGACGGTTATATCCGGGCACGGCGCGCCGGACGGCAGCGTTGGCGCAGATGGCGACGTCTATGTGGACCTTAACGGCGGCTTCCTGTACGGTCCCAAGTCGAGCGGGGCGTGGGATCAAGGCCCAAATACGACCGCCAACATGTTCGGGGACACATCACCGCAAACTCCTTTTATCGGTAACAATTACGAGTTGGGCACAAAGTTCCGTGTCAATGCGTCGGGGCAGATCAAGAGCATTCGGTTCTACAAGTTCCTCGGCGACACCGGCTCGCCACGTGTCGGGCACATCTGGAGCCTAAACGGCACGCTGCTGGCAACCGTAACCTTCGGCACTGAAACAGATTCCGGATGGCAGGTGCAAGATCTGCCTACGCCGCTGACGGTTACAGCGGGAGATATCTACACAGTGTCGTACAACAGCGTCGCGGTATTTGGGTACACCACTAACGGACTGAACATGATTCCAAGCGTCTACCCTGGTTCCCCCCTGACCGCGCTCGCAAGCCTGTACGACGGGCCCGGAGGCTTCCCCACCACGGACGATGGGACCGTCGCCTTTTTTGTGGACATTGTGTACTCCGGTCCGTGGGCGGGGCTCAGCGGAACCACAGGTCCCGCGGGTCCGACCGGCGCCACGGGTGCAACCGGCCCTGCCGGCCCAACTGGCCCGGAAGGTCCGGCGGGTCCGATCGGTCCGCAGGGTCCGGCTGGTTCTCAAGGTCCGGCGGGTCCGACCGGTCCGCAGGGTCAGGCTGGTACAGCGCTCCTGACATCGTGGTGCTCTGGGCCGGGACCTAGTGCCGCCGGCAGGTACTATAACCTGGCGGAGTTTGGCCTCTCGGCACAGTGGGATACAACGTGCCGCGGAACTGTGACTAACAATACTCCGGCCAACACCATCGGCGTCCCAATGTCAGCCGGGACACTGAGGAATCTGGCCGTGAACGCAGGAGCAGTGGCCACAAACCCGGTCACGTTCACTCTGTGGACGAGTGCAGCGGGACACCCCGCCGCGACCATTGCACCGGCCAATACCTTCGCCATTAACCCAACCGCGACGGTAACTGTCCCGATTGGCAGCGCCACGTGTTCGGGCACCACCGTTACGGCCACCGTAGCCTCGGGTCTTCCAGCCAGCTTCGTGGCTGGAGCGCTGGTGAACGTCACGGGGTTGACGGCCGACAACGTCACTGCGGTTGCAATCAACTCGGTGAACGGCAACTCATTCACCTACACGAAGTCGGGTTGCGCTGCGTCCAACACGGCTGCCCTCACGGCCACGACAAGCGGCGCCATGGAACAAACAAGCGCCGTAATGCGAATCGTAACCACTGCTCCGCACGGACTCACCGGCACCAATTACGCAACCACCACCGGCTTCGCGCCGGCGCGTGACAGTGTTACGGGAGCTCTGATTACCATCGTCAGTGCAAACGTATTCACTTACCCGATCAGCGGCGGAACAACTGGCGCCATCCCCACCACCCTCGGCGTTGTTACGGCCGACACTGGTTCCGGAGCGGTGGCGACCAGTTCCACCGTCGGCCAGATCACAACCACTACTCCGCATGGGTTCTCGGTTGGCGAATCCATAACCGTGGCAGGGGTTGCCAATTTCGCTTACTTCAATACGACGTCCACCGTTCTGAGCGTGCCGTCGCCAACCACATTCACCTACACGATTGCCGGTGGAACGGCGCATGCTGCTTCCGGTGGCGGCTCAGCTAGCCCGGCGGGCTCCATGTTCCCAACTGACATAACGTGCACTATCCCTCTGGGAGGGAAATCGTGCTCGGACTTCACCAACTCTCAGGTCATCGGGCAGGGCGAACAGGTGATCCTGGTAGGTGGTCCGACCGCTGCAAGCGAGGCTCTCTCGGACGTGCGGGTAGCGTTCGAGAAACAGTAAACCCTTCAAGCTGGGCCGCCACAAATGGCGGCCCAGCACAACCACAACCAGGCGGAACGCCAACCAGCGTCCCGCCTGAACCTTAAGCAAAGGGCCAAACCTCAGGAGGGATCGATCATGGGTCAGCCAAACGTGGTTTCCGAGATCTCGCGGCACAACGGCAACGGTCATGAGGTTTCCAGCGAGTCCGCCGCCCTCTACCAGGCGGGATTCGAGGCCGGTTTCGCCGCCGGCAAGCAAGCCGGCTATCGCCAGGGCTTGGAAGCCGGTCTTGCCCAGGCGTGCCAGCAAGTGACTGAGCCGCGCCCGCAGCCGCCGGCCGCAGCGGAACCCGGGAAGCGTAACTTGATCGGGCTGCCCTGCCCAATTTGTGGAACGTACCTTTACACCGATGAGCAGTGTCCGCGGTGCAAGCAGGGTGTAAAGACCCACTAGATTCGCAATCAAGCCGCAGCGCAGTTTTCACCGAGCCGCAGGAATCACCCCATTCACCGGGGCGGGATTCTCCCGGATTCTGCTCCCCGACCCGTCGCTTCTTGACCTACACGTAGAGAAATACTTCTGCTCACTGTGCAACCGGTCCAGCGGACTTTGACCGGCGAGGACGAAGCTGGCCGAGGTCAGCCGCTATTTGAAGACAAAAAAAAAGGGCCGAGCCACACGGCTCGGTCCTGGACAGCACTGCCTGCAAAAGAGATCTTAAGCGCCGCTACTCTGCTACCGCGAAGATCGGTCCCACCCGGATGCGAGCTTGGTCAGCTCACTGCTCCGACACGCCCGACGCCTGCTGTAAGGCAGGAGGCTGGCTGATGGTTCGACTGCCTGACTTCTGTTCGGATTGGTGCAGTAGTTTCCAAACGGGGAACATAATCGCCAGCGCGAGAAGGAAGAAAACGAACCCGCCCTGATGATGAAGTCTGCCAGTTAGGAAACTCCGGTCCACATGCAGCGCCAGCAGGGTGAGGGTCACGATTCGGACCGCGTTCTTCACCAGCGACAGGGGAATGGTTAGCAAGAGGATTATTACCCGCCGGGAGGTCGTCTGGAGGGTTTCAACGGCGACCAGGAGCATCGTAATCAGAAGTGCGACACTGGAATTGATCCCACTGCATTCTTTCGCCACCTCGATCGTCAGCCCGGGAAGCCGCAGCAGAAAGCCTTCGCGGTGAACGGGAACTCCAAGGACCGAAAACATACCGTACGCGAGGTCTGCCGATCCCTTCTGAAGAAAGTACACAACCTTTTCGATCAGAATACTCGGCAGCGGCAACATCAACAGAAGCAGCGCGAATGGAAACAGGGCGGCTTGGAACGCATGCGCGCCGTAGAAGCCAATGAAACCGCCGATGATCATGGCGAACACGGCGATCAGCTTGGCCGCCACCAGCGTATGTCCGGAGGCAAATGGCGAAAAATTCACCAGCAACACGAAGCCGAGGATCCCGATGGCGGCAACCAGCGCGCCGGGACCTGCCCCATAGCCCGCCTTGGAAAAAATCGTTTTGCGTCCGGACCAGATAAAGTAGGCAGTGATGAACGGAATTAGCACGATGTGCGAGCTAAACCCGTTTTCCAGGGATGCCTTCACAATTTCGCGCAGCACACCCCAGCAGAACGCGACAACGACGGCGACCCAGAGGAGAAACAATGGCGTGCGGGAACGCATCACTGGCCGGTTCACAGTACTAGTTTTCGACAGTAGAAGGCTTCGGCATAGCCGCTCGGAGCGTTGCATTCCATGCCCCGCAGCCGCATGAGTCCCAGGAAGGTGCTCTCCTCAAACCAGCGTTTGGTCCGCTGAGACGGAAAGGCATCCAGGAGGTAGCGCACCTTTTTCTGGCACACCTCGGCGGAGAGCGGAATGTACAAGCTTGGCTGGCCGAGGTCGCCGTCATACTTCGGGATCTCGTACTCCAAGATCAAATGGTCCCGATAAGTATTCCAGGTTAACTCCGCAATGAGCCGGTGGTCCTGGTGGGCATCGTTGCGATAATGCGTGAGGACCAAATCGGGCGAAACGGCCGCCTTCAACTCTTCAAAGACAGCTTTGATTTCAGCCCCTTCGAAGGGCATAAAGCTGTCGCGAAACGCCTTCAGCAGCGGACCTTGGAGATTGCCGGAGCCGACGAACATCCTGGCGGCACGCTGCGCCTCAGCCTCGCGGACGCCGACGGCACTCAATACGACCCAGTGAAACGTAGATCCGGGATATTGCTCCGCCAGGCGGAGGATTGTGCCCCCGCAGCCGATTTCGATGTCGTCGGAATGGCAGCCCAGGCAGAGTACGTTTAACGGCCTGGAGGCGCCGCCGTTAAGGGCAACGTTGATCATCCACGACCCTCCTCCTTGGCTCTTTGGGATTCCGGGGCGTCCTGATGCCTCGTCATTCCAAGCCCCAAGGTGATCTGTTCTCGAATCATGATGAGCCCTAGCCGGCGTGTCGGTAGAGAAAATTTCCTGCCGCCCTCAACCATGAAATCGGCAAGCGCGCGTAAAGCCTCGGGACAAATGCCATTCTGCGGAGGAAACCGCTTCCCACAGATTGCGGTGGGTAGCGGTAATAATTCAACGTAGAAGAGGCTGCGCCCAAGTGGCCCTTGAATGTAATCAAGCCGGTGTCCTCCGCATCGGAGCGGCCGAGATCCAATTCGTGCATTCCCAGCTCTTTTCCCTCCTGGATGGTGCGCCAAAACAGAAGCGGCATGCCCCCCAGGTTGTGGAAGCGGGCGTCGGAGCACCCGTACTTGTACACGATTGCTTTCTTGTATTGAACCGTGACAATACTTGCGATCGGGTGGCCATCGTTGGAGGCGATACGGATCTTCAGTCTGCTGCCGAGGCAGTCCCGTAAATTCCGAAACCAGGCGAATGGCTGTGGAGGCAGGCCGTGCCGGCGCCGGGTCATCACCATCAGAGTGTAGAACTGTTCTAGAAACTGATCTGAGGTCCCCTCATCGTACGTCAAGCCCTCTCGTTGCGCGCGGCGGATCTTCCGTTGTACACAGCTTGGGTGAAGGCCGCGAAACAAACTCTCCAAATCGGGACGGAGGTCAAGAGAATGGAAGGAAAAGGAGGCACTCTTGGTGAGACCAGTGTGTGCTTCCAAGTCCTGTGCGTCGGAGCTCAAGCATCGCAACTCGAAGTATTTGCAATTCTCGCTGGGAAAAGCACGTTGCAGATGCGTAACCAGCTCTACGAATTCATCTGCGGTTCGCACCAGCGGCTGGCAGTGATCGGCAAACGCGACCGAAACCAGCCGCGATCCCGTCAACCAGCTACGGATCCGGCAGAACACAATCCCATTGGCAAGCTGCTGGCTCGGAGGAGAAGTTGTAAATACAACCGGTTCGTATCCGTACGTGCGACGCAACACTTCCAGCCAGCCGGACGTATGGAATATCGAGGCGCGCGGATGGGTTTGAAGAAACGGTTCCCAGCGAGGATCCTGAAGCGGGTCAATTTGGTAAACGGGCATCACGGCGGCGCCGCTCGCCGATGGGGATCGTTGACTGCCGATCATTTCCTGCGATCGCGATGGAACGCCTAAGATAGTTTTTCCCGCGCCGACAGGCCTTCAGACGAGCACTTAAAGCGCTTGTCCGCGATCCGATAGGACACTCTGCCATCGACGATTCCTGCATACGCCAGTTGCGCCCGCTCACTTCCCTTCCCGCGGATTTCCCAGCCGGCGCCTGCTTGCACCAGCCGCATCTGGCTTCGCTCGCGCCACCAACGATTAATGTCGCCCGGAACCGCCAACCAAATGTTGCGTTCCTGCCTCAGGCGCGAAATGTATTCCAGAAGCTCGCGATAGAGGCCCCTCTCCCTTGTGTGCACGATGTAGTCCGGATGGATGATGAAGCTGATTAACCCGTGATGGGCCGAGATGATCTCGATCTGCCGCTTCCACAAGTCAATGGAGCGTTCACCCAGGATATAGAACACGCCGTGGTCTTGTATCGTCGTGAGGGGCAACTCCAGCACGCCGCCTACAAAGTAGGGAGTCACGGTGCAGCAGCCGCCTTTTTGCGGCTCCAGGTGCGAGACGGTAGGCACAGACATTTCGTACTGGAAATCCAGCATGCCGAACCAATCCTGGTTGCGATGCATCGAGCCGGCTCGAAAGCCCGTCATACCGTACTTCCGCGCATATTCATTGATCTTCCGCGCGCGCTGTTGAAACAGCTCCGCATGCTCATACAGCCTGCCGTCATGATCCAGGTCGTGGATGTTCGTCTCAAAGCCGCGGGCGCGAATGCACGCGGCCATCTCCTCAAAATCCTGGTACCGGCCCTGTGGGATCAACTGAAACGCCGCCTTGATACCGAAGGATTCGTCCAGGTCCATCAGCATCTGGCAGTGTTCTACTCCTCTTTTCTCCTCCACATCGTGCGTCATCATGAGCGCTGCTTCATTCCCGTCCGGCCAGAACCAGATGAATGGAATTTCGCGCTCGCCCGCCGCCGGAATCGCCAATGCCATCAATGTCTCGAAGATCTGTTCGACGGAGCAGTCGACCGGCCACGCTGGAAATACGCTTTCCCGCCTCTGGCGAGTCACGTATCGCTGCAGCAACTGGCGAACGAAGGACGGAAGAACCGACCGAATCCGATAATACAATCTGCGCAGCAGACGCTCTCGGTTGCGGTCAACCTGGTACCGCTCTCGCCGAAGGTTCTCGACCACCTGCGTGGGGTCGAAGCATAAACGAACCTCTCCCGCCGCCGACGTTTCGACGGTCGAAAAGGCATCGAATAGCGTCTCGGCCGGAGTGCTACAGGAAGCGGCAGCCGTTTTGCCGAAACACAGAGCCGGTCCGAAACGAAAAAATCCTTCCTTAACAGGCAAGTTGCCGGCCACCCGAAACGGAGCGCATTCAGGTGGGCAGCAGAAGTAATCCAGGAACGCGCGGGCGGCGTCGTTTCCTGGTTTCTGGTCCGACATTGGGGCGATCGGGGTCATTGAACCTGGGAGCCGTGGCGCTCGACGTGAGCTTCCTCAACTCTGTCGGCAAGATCTTTTAACGCCTGTTTTCTCTTCAGAAGCATGGGCAAAGGCTGCATTCCCACGAGGCTGAGCACTTATTGTTGGCGCGCTGTCCGATCATGATCGTGCCCGGCGCCGCGCGTCGGCGTCACTTCTCGGAGAGGGCCTCATACTGCTCGATCTGTGCTCGGGTGAGGCCTTGAAGATCTGCGCCTTCCTTAAAAGCACGGTACCAGGTGACGATCCAGTCGAGCGCCGGGCCCAAGGGAAGCATGGGATGCCAATCCAGGGAGGCCCTCGCTTTGGAGGTATCCAACTTGAGAGTGTGCGCCTCCTGTGGGTGCATGGCTCCGTCGTGAGTCCACGAGGCGTGGTCCCCCCACGAGCATGACAATCGGTCTGCAATCCAGGACACCGGCTTGGCGTCCTCCTCGGAAGGACCGAAATTCCAGGCGGTGGCGAAGCGGGCGCCGTCCTCCGTCAGCCGCTCCGCCAACATGAGGTATCCACGCAGCGGCTCCAGAACGAATTCCCATGGTCGGATCGCGGAAGGGTTGCGGATCAGGCAGGGTTGCCCCGCAAGGAAAGCCTTCATCAGGTCGGGAATGAGCTGGTTCGCCGTCCAATCGCCGCCTCCGATCACATTGCCGGCGCGAGCGCTCGCGAGGGCCACGCCGTGGCGCTCGAGCGAGCCCGGAGGGAAAAACGATTCCCGGTAGGCGGCGGTCACCAGCTCCGCGCAACCTTTTGAGTTCGAGTAAGGATCATGGCCGCCCATGGGATCGTTCTCGCGATATGGCCAGACCCACTCGCGGTTGTCGTAGCACTTATCGCTGGTGACGTTGACCACCACGCACCGGTGTTTGAGCTGTCGTAGTGCCTCCAGGAGATGGACGGTCCCCATAACATTGGACGAATACGTCTCGATCGGATCCTCGTAGCCACGACGCACAACGGATTGCGCAGCCATGTGAATGACGACGTCAGGATGGCAGTCATCGACCGCTGTTTGGAGCCGCGCGAAATCGCGAATGTCCGCGCAAATCGAGTGCACGGCGTCGGCGACCCCGGCCTGCTGAAACAAGCTCGGCTCGGTCGGGGGGGCGAGCGCGTATCCCGTGACGTCAGCCCCGAGTGCTTCGAGCCACAGGGAGAGCCAGCTACCTTTAAAACCGGTGTGTCCGGTGAGGAACACACGGCGGCCTTTCCAGTATGCACGGTTAGGCATCATGATGTTGTCCGGTGCTGAGGATCACTCCGAACGCGAGGCTATCGCTCTGCTGCTCGCCTCGCCTGTGGCCAGCGTGCCATCTGTTCGCGCCAGAGCCCGTCGACGACGCCGCGAGTTGGTTCATCCACGTCATCGAAGGAAAGCGCCTCGTCCTTGGCAACATCTCGACGCAGGACGCAATCTTCTGAGAGGCTGATTGGCAGGGCAGCCATGCCACGAGCTGCCGCGGTGTTGTCAATCAGGCCATACGTGCAGAACCCACCAATACCGTCGAGACGCTCACCGGCCTTCAGATCGCGCTTGGCAACCGCGACCACTTCGCAAACCGGCCCCTCGATCGGAGCGACGGTTGGATCATGATGGATGGCCGCGCGACCAATGGTCGAGGCGATCTGGATGTGAGGCAGATGAAATGGTGTGTAAAAGACGTAGAACGGACCATCGCCGAGTTTGACGTACCCGAGCTGAGCTTTCTTGAGCGGCGAGTCTTCGTGAACGATGACGAAGGCGCCAGTGTGCGGCGCGGCGCCGAGCGCATAATCCACAAGGCCGGTGTCGAGCATCTGGTCGGCCGGCAGCAGGTTTGCCATCTCCCGGACGTGCGCGCAGGCTGGCCCGTACATGCCGCGGCGGCCGGCACGGAATCCGGTCGCGTTGGCGAGGACCGTCGTCTCCATGGATAGTTTCGTAGCGTCCGCGAACGAGGTGACCTTCCTGACATCCTGGTCATACTTCTCGGCAAATCCCCGCTGGGTCTCGGGGGTGCGATAGTGGTCGACCATGCCTTTGAGGTTACCCGCCGCGACGGGACGGAGCCCCGTCGATCGGAGATAACGGAGGAGGGTCATGGCCACTCCCGGTTCCTCTCCGTCGGTGTGGGTAATGACCACGCCCGCCCGGTCTGCTTTCGCCTTCAAAATCGGGCCGAGGAGCGAATCGAGTTCGGCATTCACCAAGACCACATGCTTGCCGTGGTCGAACGCGTCGAGAACCATGCGAGCCGCGGGCTCGATGGTACCCGTGGCTTCCACGAGCACATCGATGGCATCGCAAGTGGTTAGCACCGAGGGATCGTCCGTCAGCACCGGGAGCCCACGGGCGATTGCCGTTGCAGCATCCCGAGCAGACTCTGGATGACGCCATTCCATGAAACCGGCTTCGCGGAATGAACGTTCGCCATGCTCCGGTGTCCGGTTCGCGATTGCCACCAGGCGAATTCCCGGTGCTGGTGTTCCGAGCTGCAGGGCGATGGCCCGCCCGGCAGCTCCTGCTCCGACGACCCCGACGCGGATCGGATGGCCGGCGGCCTCACGTTCTCGAAGAGCGGTATCTACAATCATGGGAGGCTCGTAGCGTTCATGAGCGGCCAATTGCGATCGTTTTCAGAGATTGCCGTGGCGGGCAGAGGCCATTGAACACCGAACATCGGATCATCGTATCGCACGCCACGCTCCGTGCTTGGGCTGTAGAAATGCGAGGTCAAATAGTACACGTCCGTGCAATCCTCCAGAGTCTGGTATCCGTGCGCACAACGCTCGGGGATGTACAACATTCTGTAGTTCGCCGCGCTCAACTCTGTGCCGTACCATTTACGATACGATGGCGATTCGGGTCGGAGGTCGAGCACGACGTCGAAAATGGATCCCCTGGTGCAATGGATCAGTTTGGCCTCGAGTGCGGGCACGGCTTGGTAGTGCAGGCCCCGTACGGTTCCCTTCCGCACATTGAAGCCGATATTCGCCTGCAGCGGCACGAAACTAATGCCCTGCTCCGCAAATTCCCGAATGCACCACGCTCGCGCGAAGTGTCCGCGGTCATCTTTGCGCAGAATCGGATCGATCAACATTGCGCCGACGACGTCCGTCGGCGTGAAACGTAGGCAAGCCCCTGGCTTCATCTTCGACTCCGCAGCATGCTGTTGCCGGCGATCATCTTAACAGGCGGCTGTGCGGGCTGACAATTTTCGTCGTCACGCGGCGCAGCAGGCTGCTTCCGATTCACTTGCGATGAGAGCAAATGAAAAAGTATTCCACGGCGAGCCATGGACTAAGCAGGGGAATGTTGAAGTTCAGGTGCATCTGTATTGCCGGAATGGCAAGCTTTCCTGGCTGTTTTGGGCGCCAATGATGAGACGCCGGAAAGCACCTTTCTATTTGAAATATTTCATTCAAGCTCTTCGCCATGCTTGCGATCGGCTGTACGTTGTTATAGTTGGGCCATACCTTGCGCCGCATATGCCCGAAGTTAATGTAGGACATTATGAACCTGCCGTCTTTGTTCAGAATGTCCCTAATTTCCTCGAATTTTTTGCTCTGGTACTGCCCCATGTACTCGAATACGCCCAAGGCCGTGACGATGTCGAAGCGTTTTTCATCGAACGAGATCTCATTGCCGCCAAAATCGACTTCCCGCAGGTAGCTGGCCGGTTCCTGGATTGCTATGTCGAGGCCGTAATACCTAACGTTGGGGCTAAGCAATTCACGGAGAGCGGCCGGTCCGCATCCAACATCGAGCAGGTCGCACGTCCTGCCTCGCGCGATCTCACTGACGATTCGGGCGCATTTCCGGAGTCGGAAACTCGGTTCGGCATATTGTGCGTTTTCGACGATCCAGTAGTCTTTCGTCCTGTAATTCTCAGTCGCTTCCATCATGTACACCTCTGGGGCTTTCGATCAAACTATGACTCAACTGCAACGGATAAGGCCAACAGGTATTTTCCGGTTCGGTCACATGTCACCGAAGATGGAGTGATACTGCTCCTCTAAGAGGCCGCGATATTCGGCTGCCTTCTTACTAAATGTCGGTGTGAGTTCGTCAGCTCGCACCTCAAGATCCATGAACTGGTGGATGAGTTTCTGCACATCTAAATCGGCCAGTGCCTGGCGGTACTTACTTAAGCCAAAACCGTCCAGCAGCGCATCGTTTTTCGGATCGTACGAGATGGAAACAACCGGGATATTGAGCATCAGTCCTAGGAGAAGGTTGTGGAACCGTGGAGATACTATGATATCGACCTTTGCAAGCTGCGCCAGCAGTTCTTCCACCGTAGTAGTGTCCTCATCGGTGATTCCAGCTTGATCGTAGCGGATTCCTCGCCGCTCCAGTCTCGCCTTGAGCTCGGCCCTTGTGCTCCTGTCATGCTTCGCATCGCCTTGAAGGATACGAACTGCGTAACCGTGCTCAACCAGCCACGATACGAAGTCGCACATCTTCTCAAGGTAGGCGGAATATTCGGCCTGATGCTCATTTGGGTTCGAAAGGTGTACATCCCGGTGGTCCATGACTCCAAGACCCACCTGCCGCGTTCGGCGTGTTCGGTTGGGGCGCTGCGGGAAAAGGTTCATTGGCAGGCTGAATGCCAAGTCCGGGAACACGGGATCTCTACCGCTATCGAAACAAAGTTTCGCGATTCTGTTCTTGGAGAATTGATCTCGAAAGCTCCTATAGTCAGCTAGGGACAGAGCGTGCCGGATAAAGAACCGGCTCAACCGCTCGTAAATCGGGCCTACGCCAACTCCGACGAACCGTACTTTGCACCCCGCTAGGCGTGCGGCAACGGCCCACCTGAAGACACTATAGGGAAAACCGACTGCGTTGGTGCTGTAGTCGGTCAGCATCCCCGTTCCCGTCATGACAACCAGATCCGTGCCCCTTAGGATTCTGACTGTCTTCACCCAATCCGACAGCTCGCCCGGTATCCGCCGGCATATCCGCAGCAATCTTGCGAGACCACTCCGGCGTACGACCCCATCGAAATTCTGTTGGGACACGGCAACCGAGGTGATGTTGTGCCGGCGCGAAGTGTCATCGGGCCCATAGGAGATGCCGTAGATCTCTCGACCGGGCAGCTGTTCGCGAGCGTTGTGCAGTATTGCCTGCAGCGTGCACTCGTTACCGAGGTTCTGCATTCCAAAGATCCCAAAGAAGGCGATTTTCGACTTCTTGCTTGCAGCCGGCGAAAGCAGCTTGCTTTGGCGGGGCGGCGCCGTCTCAGTGTTCACTGGACTGCTCATGATGTTGCACCACTCCTCTGTCGTACCAACGTACTTTTAACTGTGTTCCAGGCATAGAAGGCGCTCTGGCGTGGTCGACGAAACATGAAAATCAGCGCAGCTCCCGTTGCTAATCCGACGGGACCACACACAAGCAACTGTACGATGGGAGCGGCATGGTCGACCGCCTTATACGCCAGGGTCGTCGTAAGATACACTGCTCCCCAGCAGGGCAAATGGGACAAGAAGCCAATCCATAGATCGCCAGTAGTCACCGGACCACGTCGCCCAGCCAAGTAGTAGACAATCGGCAAACGGATCACCAGGCTCGTGAACGCAAGCGACAAGACCATGCCGAGAGGCCCCCATCGCAACCCTATCAGAAAGGCGCCTACGGTCACGGCACCGGCCAATGTGTGGTTGTGCAACTGGTCCCGTCCTCGCCCCTGACTCTCAAATAACCAGCTACCGACGACGGATAGTGGCGACGACACGGCGACCAGCGCGAAGGCGGAAAACAAGGGAATCGCATCCGTCCACTTCGGACCGAGGATTAGCAGAACCAGCGGCCTTGCTAAGGCGAGGCACATCGCCGCGAACGGTAAAACGATGAGTGCCAGCGTGTCATAGGCGCGCATAAAGGTCCGCCGATACCGTTCTGAATCAGACTGGAGCCGCGAGAGTACGGGTACCAGAACAGAGGCGATGGGAGTGAGAACTTGCTCTAAGGGACGTGCCAGCAGCACGTTCGCTCGCGTGTAGAGGCCGAGGGGTCCCGCTCCGAAAAAACGTCCAATCAAGATGTTGTCGCTGTTGACCGAAAAGCGGCCGACAAAGTCGGCGATGGTGAGGTGCGCCCCGAAGCTCACCATGGGCCGCACGCCGCTGTTCCGACTTGGCATGGACGGGCGCCATCCGGACGTGCACCACGTGAGCACGAGACT
Source organism: Terriglobia bacterium (assembly GCA_020072845.1). NCBI lineage: Bacteria > Pseudomonadati > Acidobacteriota > Terriglobia > Terriglobia bacterium. The sequence continues at coordinate 199,677 of JAIQGF010000003.1, read as the reverse complement.
GGCAGCTGCATTGACCAGTTGCTGGGCCACCAAAGCCCAATACGCAAACCCAAACCAGGCTAAGCAGCATGCCGTCGTAAAACCAACCAGCATCGAGGTCACATCAATGATGGCGAGCGCTCGAAAGCGCATTTGCCGAGTCAGCAGAGCTTGATGTTGGACGGTTGAGCCGGTCAGAAGAAAGGTCAGCGACAGCGCCAGCATGATCGCCGCGACCCGCGGATCGTGATAAAACCACGCAATCAAGGGCGCGAGGCCGATGCAGATGACAGCCAAGATCCCGCTGACAGAGACGTTGACCCAAAATAGGTTGGAGACCTGTTGCTGCGTAATCGTCTCTCGCTGTACCGTGGCTGTTGAAAGACCGAGTACGTTGAATATCCCCACCAGAGCGGTGACACCGAGGACCATGCCCACCAGTCCAAAATCTCTTGGACTCAGCAGACGAGCCAGGACAGCGGCCGCAGTGAAGTTGAGGACAAACTTAGCCGCCTGTGCGCCAACCGTCACGAAGCCGCCAGAGACAGCACGGCGTCCAATGTTGTGGAGCAGATGATCGGTGCGGAGATGTCCTGCCTCTATCACCGCTGCGGAATCCTTGTCCGTCGTGATTCCCAAACTACTGCTCACGCAACCTCCTGCCGGGCACAAGAAGCTCTGCTCTCAACTGTCGCCGAAACCATTCTTCCACGCGCACCCGCTTCAGCGGTTTAGGGGCCGGCATCACAGGCTGTCCGAGCCGGTCACTACGCCCGCTTTCCGTGGTTCTCCGATGCCAGGAGCTGTCTCTGCATCCGTTTTCTTGCCATTGCTTGACCACACCTGCCAGGGGGCGGCGCCCTTCGACCAGAAGTCTTCCAACTGCTGCCGCTCCTTGAAGGTATCCATACACGCCCAAAAACCTCTATGCTTAATGGTGATGAGTTCCCGCGCCGCGATGAGCCGCTGGAACGGTTGGTTTACCAGATCCTCGCCAGGCCTAATGTAGTCAAAAATTCCCTGCTTAAAGACAAAATAGCCGCCATTGATCCAGGTATTCGAAGTACCGGCATGGTTAATACGCGTCACCTGAGAGTCCCCATCGGTTTCGACCAGATGGAATGTTGATGTTGGCGGCACGGATACGAAGCACGCTGTCTTCTTGGACTGGAGGAAGCGCTCGATAACCATGTTCAGGTCAATGTCAGTCAACCCGTCCACGTAATTCGCCAAGAACACCTCCTCGTTCCCGACATGCTCGCGAACGGTCAAGAGGCGTTCGCCGACCATTGACTTGGCGCCCGTGTCCACGAACGCGATCCGCCAGTCCGCAAAGTCGGTGCTTAGGAGCTGCACATTTCGACCGGCCTTTGATAGGACGAAGTCGTTGGAGAGGGCTTCATTGTAGTCGAGGAAGAACTTCTTGATCGCCTCTCCCTTGTGGCCGAGGCAAAGGACGAAATCCTTGTGCCCGTAGTGGGAATAGTACTTCATCAGGTGCCAGACGATGGGATGGTCTCCAATGGGAACCAGAGGCTTGGGTACGTTTTCAGAATACTCCCTCAACCTCAGACCCAATCCACCACAAAAAATAACGACCTTCATAGATTTAACCCTCTTTGAAAAAATAGCGAACTACAGAGTGCGGATGATGCGTCAGCCTTCGCAATGATGGCGCTCTCGGATTCTGTTGCGAGCGGGCAGCAGCGGCCCAGCAAGTCGACGAGTAAGCCCGTCACCTGCCTCTATGCTCAGCGCGGCTGATAATGCCCAGCAAATGAGGACCGATCGTCCAGCTCACGTCGTCATCAAGGTGGCCAGCCGGCTGCCAAGGCTCTGGCCGGCACCGTCAGGGCTCGACGCGCGCTTCCTGGACCTGTTTCGCGAGCTGCCGCAGTCGCTCTTTGCGCTGCACCAGACCCGGCAACGGAGCAAGCCCAGCCAACTGGAGCATGGATTCCCAGCGATAGGCCCAGTCATGGTGCAAGAGGCATTCAGTGATGTTCTGCTTACGAATTCGGCTCTCCCGCTCTGGGTCCATATCTACTTCCCGGATGATGTTCCCAACGCGGTCTGAGCCGAAAGGCAGATCAATGACGGCGCCGTCCCAGTGGAAAATCCGATCAAACTCTTTGTTGTTCTGCGGCCGCTCGCCGATCATGAGAGTGCCGGCCGCGGCCGCCTCGAAATAACGGTACCCGAACTCGTGCTGTCCTCCGGTCTCTTTGGGTTTGTTGATCTTTCCCGGATTGACCAGGAAATAGCGGCTGCGCCTGGCCATATTGGCGTATAGCAGCCGGTGCTCTTCGAGATCGTAACCGTCCAGGCTGTTGATGGTGTCATACACATAGAAAGACCCGTCGTCGCGGGCCAACTGGAGCAGCGCATGATGGGTTTCCGACGATCTGCGGCCGATGCTGAGGACGTCAATGCTTCTCCGCGGCGGGTTTGGAAAAGGGCAGAATCGTATGGCATCAACCCCTGGAGCCAAATAACCGCTGGCCTCTCCGACCCATTTGCGAAAGGGCTCGATCGCCTGCGCCATGAAGACGACATGGTCAAAGCGCGAGAGCACTTCCAGCGCGCTCTTGAACATCGGAATATCTTTGACGTAGAACTCAATCACCCAGCAGACGGAGGTCTTACAACGGCGTTTCCAGTCGTCGACGGCGCAGAGATGGAAAAGCTCGGACGGTACCTCGATGAAGGCAGCGAAGATGTCGTATTCCCTGTCCAGCACGACTTTCTGAACGCCGGGGTTCAGAGGAGTACTGAGATACTCTCCTAGCCTTGAAACCAGCCGTTTGCCGTTGCGATACCAACTGGTCGGCTTCGGGGCAACGACCTCCACCGCATCAATCTGCTGCAAGATGCCCGCGAACTCGTTAAACGAGCAGCGCCAGACCTTCCGCTCGTAGATGTTCTTATTGGAGAACAGCAGTACACGCGGTGTGGTCGGAGGCTGCGTTCCCACTTCATCAATTGCCATTGGCATCCCTTCGGTTTGACACTGCCTATCAGGTACTACGGTCGAGTCCACGGAATATCCCAGTAGACCGCTAACTTCCCCGCGGTCGGCCGCGGTTCAGAATCAGCAAATCACTTGCGAGCAACAACGAACAGATTGTCGAAATTCAGGTACCCTCTACTAATGACGGCGCCCGCTCGCGCGACCTCGAAACACATGTTCTTGGCTGCTCTCAGGACACCCGAGCTATCGGGGTTTTGGACAGGGTGCAGGTGTATGAATTCAACCCGCGTAAATCCGTTGCGTACCAGCAGCTTCTGGATCGTGGACGTGGAGTATTGGTGGAGGTGATCGCGAGCCTGTAGGCACGAGCCACTCGGTTGTGTGAGTCTCACCAATTTGCTGATACGTGCCCTGAGGAACTGGACGCGCACGTTCGGGGTCCGTAGGAAGCAGATTCCCCCGTCCCGCAACAGCGCGCGACAGCGGTGGAGCAGGGGATCGGGGTGGAGGATGTGATCGATCACATCCCACATCGTGATAACGTCGAAGGAACCCTCCGGCAGTTCAAGATCTTCGGGCCGGCCACAGATAATGTTGTCCAGCTTGAGTTTCTCGCGAGCGTATCGGACAGCGGCTGGCGAAATCTCAGAACCGTATGCCTCCCAGTTCTCGAACATTGCGACGCACCGCACGAAAAACCCGAGACCACATCCCAGGTCGAGCAGCCGTCCCGATCGGTTCGCAACAAACTTCGTGAGAAAGTCCTGATACATCCTGTCGCGGGCCTTGCTCCAATAAGTGTGGCCATCGTCCGCGATCTCGTCGCCCCAGAATCCATCATAGTAAGGATCCGCGGCGAACGACGAGAAGACATGATCGCAGTCCAGGCATCGCAGAATGTCTACGTCAAGCTCCCTGAAAACAACCCGATGCCGCAGGCTTCCACAGAGCAGACACTTCAGCGAAGTGGCCGCCTCACCCCCTACCGCTATTGACTCGAGGTCCATCATCGACCTTGCCTCACGATCTTGCGTGATGCGCCGAGCTAAGCCGGGGTCCCTGACGCCGTTAACGGGTTGCGCACAGGTTCGTCTTGAGACTTATCGTCCTTGATCGGTGTGAGGCTGCGCAGAAACTCTTCATAAGGGACCCCGCCGCCCAGCGACATGCCGCAATGGGCAATCGGCACCGCAGGATTTCCCCGCACCAGAGTGTGGGCCGGAACGGATCGAGATACAACACTTCCGGCGCTGACGACGGCGCCCTGACCAATGTTCACGTTGGGCAGGATGATCACGCCCGGTCCGATATAGGCGTCTTGCTCGATCTGAACCGTATGCCTGTGGCTGGCCCTGGCTTCCGCCGTGGCGTCTCGAAGATGCGCGATGATCATAGTGCGCATCCCAATCGAAACGTTATTTCCCAGGCGGACCAACTGGGGATATGCAGTCTCGATCAATGCCCCTGTACCAATGGACACATTGCTGCCAATGGACACGCCGCGCAGGCGGTGAAGCCAAACACGCGTAGTTTTGTAGCCAGGCATATAGAGCGCTAGAGCTTGCAGGAGACGGTTCTTTATGCCCGACAGGAACGAATCTCGGATCGGCTTTCCACCGGCCGGCGCCGCTGGGGCCGATGAACCGGCGGAGACCGATGACGACGTTCCCTGTTGAAGCAGGCCGGCAATATTCTCGATCGTCGGTCCCTGGAGAACACTGTCCATGGGAACCGGCATTTTAAAACGATCCTCAACGGCGGTCACCATAATCGCCAATGCAAGCGAATCTCCTCCGAGCGCGTAGAAGCTGTCACGCACACCCACGCGATCCAGTTTCAGTATGTCCTTCCAGATGTCACTCAGTTGCGTCTCGATCGAGGTCTGCGGCGCGAGGAAGTTAGCCTGCAGTTTCGAAGCGAGCTTATCGGCCAGCTTGTCCGCCAGGCCAATGCGCTGAATTTTTCCGGTAGGGCCCTTGGGAATTTGATCAACGATGAGCAAGTGTTTCGGGGTCTTGAAGTCCGCCAGTCGCTCGGAGACAAACTGAAGAATTTCGCTTTCCGATACGGCAGCATTCGGCTTCAGGACGACGGCAGCGGCGACATCTTCGCCAAGCGTGGGATGGGGCACCGCAAAGGCAACGGCTTGCGACACTGCGGGGTGCTGACACAGAATGTCGTCCACCTCCCTCGGGGCGATCTTCTCCCCGCCGCGATTAATGATTTCCTTGAGGCGGCCGATGAGGTACAGATAGCCGTCGCCGTCAAACCGTCCTTGGTCACCGGTACGAAACCAGCCATCGTGGAAATTGCTCTGGTTTGCCGCCGGGTTGTTTTCATAGCCCCGCATGACATTCGGTCCGCGGAGCACGACCTCGCCGACTTCACCAACCGGCAGCAGGTTTCCGACCGCATCCATGACGGCTATATCGGGTCCGGCAGCCATGCCGACCGAATTCAGCTTTCGGGGTAACGGCGGAAGAGGGTTGCTCGATATGGCATGGGCCCCTTCGGTCATGCCATAAGACTCGATAACTCTTGTTCCATATGCCTCCTCCAGCTCTGTCAGCAGCCGTTGCGGCATCGCGGCGGAACAGGAACGAATGAAACGCAGAGGACGCCGCGCGATGATCTCCCGATGAGCCGGGGTACGAGGGAGGACGGCCGAATGCATGGTAGGAACCGCGGTGTACCAGGTCGGCTCCAGGTCATCTGTCCACTCAAAGAACCGTTCGGCGTCGAAGCCCGGGGTGCAGACCACACTTGCGCCTGCCGTCATGGAGGAAACGACCGCTCCGATCAAGCCATGAATGTGAAATAAAGGCATGATGTTAAGGCAGCGGTCCTTCTCGTTCAGTTCGAGTGTCAGCGAGATGCTGTGGCCGGAGTTGCAGATGTTGGAGTGCGTCAGCGGGACCATTTTCGGCCGCGCAGTAGTCCCCGATGTGTGCAGGACCAGGGCGATGTCGTCGGGTTCCGCGAATCCATCCTGGGCCGCGGTTCCCGGTGCCGCACCGGTCAGGGCAAACACGCCTGCTGGTGCGGCGACGTCCGGCGTCAGTTCGATGATAGGAATGCCACGGGCCCGGGCTACGTTCCTCGCAGGAGAGTCCTGGTTCGACCCAATGATCAAGGCACGCGCATTCAGGTCGGACAGGTAGAAGTCGAATTCGCTTTCACGGTACCCTGGATTGAGAGGAGCGCACGTTGCACCGGCCGCCACGGCGAGAAACGCCACTGCCATCTCTGGCCCGTTCGGCAATACCAATGCCACCCGATCATTCCGATTCAACCCGAGCGCGCGCAGCGCTTCCACCGTCCGCTCAACTTGCCGGAGCAGGCACGAGTACGTGAGAGGGGGTCGTCCGGGAGCCGCGATTGCGCACAACCCAGGGGCGGTGCGAGCCCGGCCGGTCAAGAGTTGATGTAGCGTTTGCGCTACCGGCTGCCGGTACGGTTTCGCTTGGTCCGGGGAGAATATCATTTGGTGACTGTCTTGCACAGTTGCGTGGGACATGTCTGTTGATCTCCTATTTGGTGCCCAGGGCACACGCCACGGCCACTGGTTTGGCCTGCCGGATCTCCAACCGGCATTGTGAAAACCCTGCACGCTCCAGATTCGCCGCCAACTCATTCCCCATGACCCTGGCCGTTGCGTCGGTCGCGTTTCGGGATCTCGGCTGGACGGTCACGGCTATCAAGCCGCCTGGCCGCAGCCAGGTATGTAAGGTTTTCAAACAGTCGACGGGTTTGTCCCAGAAGTGAATCGAATTGATGGTGAAGATTCGGTCAAAAGACTCGGGAAAAGGTGGTACCGTCAAAACTGATCCAAGATGCAAGCTGACACGCCCATTCCGCACCGCTCTCGCGTTGCGCTTGCGCGCCTGCTCCAACATCACTTCGGAATGGTCGATGCCGACGATCGATCCGTCTGCGACAACCTTGCTCAGCAGCTGGATGGCAATTCCCGGACCGAAGCCTATTTCCAAAATGCGATGGTTGGGCCTGACGTCCAACAACGACAGCGTCCAGCGGATGCGATCCAGGTTCGAGGGGGTTCGGGCCATCAGCATGCCCGCCAGATATCCACATAGCCCCGTGGGGCGCCCGAACTGCGCGCGCAAGAACCGCTTCAAGTATTGAAACAACACACCACTGCTCTGCCCCTGATCGGGTTGGCTGTCGAGGCCTGGGTAGTTCAGAGCGGATTTCATTGGGTCAGCACCTCAGGCGGCTGCGGTGGATTTGTTATCCGAGGACCCGAACCGTCGTTGTTTTGGGACCAGTACTTGAAAAGTTCACCTGCCGTCGCGAACCAGATATCGCGGCAATTGCAGATGTAATCTAGATATCGAGAGTAAACCTCGAGAAAATCGGGCCGTTCTGACAGTCCGGGTTCCGGGTGGGTGACGATCGAGATGAGTGCACCCACCTCGATCAGCCTCTCTGTCCTTGCGATCTGCGCTTGGAGGATGGCATCGGCCTTGCTGGCACCGCCAAGACCGCCCAACTGGTTGTACACAAGGATGTCAGTCGGCACCGTGCAAGGAATTTCGAGAATCCTCGATTGTTTGCCGTTCAACGACAAGTTGTACGGAACAATTCCTCGAAGAAAGGAAGTGTCGTAGCACAAGGTTGGGGATAACCGTTCCAGAAGCTGGAAAATGTAGTTACTCTTCAGCAGCTTGGGAAGTCGCATGCCGACGGGATGGTTCGCGGGATCTCCCAAACGGGAATGGTTGAAGGCGTTGACGGCGCGGTCGGCGAAGGGCTTGACGTGATCTCTGTGATCATGTTTGTGGCCATGCCAACCCACATCGTGGCCGGATTCCAGGAGAAAATCGACGCTATGATTCGGCCGCTCCAGAAGCCCTGTTGGTACGAACCACGTCGAACGAATCTGGTGCTCCGTCTCAATGCGGAGCAGAGGATCGCGGTCGCGTCGCCGCAGCAACCCTGGTGTATCCACATCGTGGAGCGATACGAATACCGCGCGTTTACCCGCAGGCCAGCGAAACGGTTGGGGCCGCTGCGGAAGCCCGCGCGCCAGTATCGTGTTCAGGAGGAGAACGGTAAAATCGAAATCGGTCAACGGGAGGCGCCGCCAGTTGCCCGACATATCGACACGCCTGGGACCACGGAGTGATTCGACCAGGTTGGACACGGGCCGACGGATCCCTTCCGGGACCGATTGAATGTTGAAGCCCGGGATATAGGTATAGATCGGCCTTTTCGAGTCTGAAAACTGGAATGCCTGAGTGGCCCGAATGTCGAAGTTGATGATTACTTCCCCGTCGCGGCGGACGACCAGGGGCAGACCTCCATCCGCGGTGCGCACTACCACCTCGTCACCCTCCCGCACGTGGAAGGCGAAGACGCGGGTCGAGAGCGGAAAGGCCTCGGGGGCCGCTCCGGCCAAGTGTGCAAACTCTTCTGCCAGGTCCTGGGAAGGGATTACCGCCTCGACGATTCCTTCCGCGACTGCGGGTCCGGCATTGAACCGGACACGTCCTGGCAGTTGTATAGGGAGGCCAAGCTCGCTCAAATCGGAGATGTCTGTGGTTTTCATGAAAGCACGTCGGGTCGGTGGAGTGTAGTAACCGCTCCGTTGCGGGTCCGCAACGGCACGTTATTGCCCTCGCCAGAAGCTTGATCTTGATCGCATTGGCCGGTGTCAGCTTCGCCGAACCACCCGAACTAAACGGCTGAAACCTGTCCGCGCCCTAGTCCGGTAGGATATCGGCAGGCCGCCTCACGGATTGGCACAACGTCCGCTCCCGATTCGAGTGCAAAGCGGAGCACTTCTTCAAAGTACTGGGGCGTGCAGCCGTACGGGGATGGATTTCTCGCCACATCATGTGTGTATAGAACCAACCAGCCCTTTGCTCGGCTGTTGGCATGAATGAGTTGCTTAAGCGTCTCGATTTCCGACCGCAAATAAACCGGGTTTGCGCGAAGGAAGCAAAGGTCCACAGGGTCGACGTTAATGCCAGATTCTATGGATCGACACGTGTCGTAGTCGGACCGCAACAATTGTTTCGCAGCTAACGTGATGTGTCCATGCGGGAAGGACAGGTTCCGTAGCTGGTAGTCGCTCAGCATTGCAGCTGCTTGCCGGCGGTTCTCTGTACATTGATCTACGAACTCTGCGGCGCCAACTGCGTAGCACGAAGCATGGTCGAACGTGTGACACGCCAGTTCATGACCGGCGGTCAGCAGATCGTCCAGATCGGCGCGCGTGAACATTGGCCCCGCGCTGCTGTCTTTCCCCATCAATCCCATGGAACCGTAGTAGGTGCCTCTCCGGCCGTGATCCACCAGTATTCTGCCGCCGACGGTCAGAGCCGACCTGGGAAAATCGTCGAATGTGAAGGAGATCATCGGCTCGGGGGAGGCTCGCCGCGCACGTTTCCGCGAAAAGCACCCTGCCAGGAGCTTGTGAAATCGCGCCCTGTAATCTCTGTAATCTCTCATGTCGCTGACAGAAGGGAGTGTCGCTTGTGACTGCAACCTGTTACAGATCGGGCTCCAGATCGTCGCCCGCCGGCGCGCAGACGCATGGTGGGCAACTCTGGTTTGGTTCCTAACTGTTGGTCAGGTGAGTTTCATGAACAGGTTTAACCACTATCACGTACTTATGTGTGAGGCAGGCTGCTTGGGAGCTTCTGTCATGGAGAGACGATAGAAGCTGAAATGAATCATGGTAGTTGGTAGAGCTTCCTGGCTCCGTGCGGCGCTGGAAAGTCGAGGGTGACTGCGATCACCCAAGATAAACCTCTTTCCAGAATATTCTTTGAATGTTAGAACCGCCGCGACCTAATCATAGGTTTGCTCACCTTCGAGGTCGCGATCAGACCGGTCGCAGGTGTCGGATCACTCCCAACAGTGCGCGGCTAGGTGCCACTAACCAACCCCAGCCAGTCCACACATTTCTTCATCCTAATTCACTACAACCGTCAATCCCGTCGGAGGGTTGGGAGGCGCCGCACCACCGGAGCAGGATGTGTCACCTTCATACCGCGCTTTCGCTGGCAGCGTACCAATGGTCGGTTCTGGGCCGAAGGGAGGCCACGCGCAGCTACCGAAAAATGCGGGCTTCGATGTATAGTACATCGAGTTTTTCAGCGTGTGATTGGAGCCACCGCCCCACTCGGCCACGCCCTGCGTTTTGTAGTCGTAGTTGCCATGCCGAATCATCGTGTTCCAGGTGTTGGCATTGAAAATCTGGTTATCATCGCAGCCAACTTGATATACAACGGGTTTACTGCGAGATCCGTAGGTACAAGCATTTCCTGGGTACATAATGGCGTTCGCCCAATTGGTGTGGAGATTGGGGTTGCCCAAGATATTCCCCACAAGCGAGAAATAGGTGTTGTTGCGGTCGATGCTGATGGCATCAAAGCCCCAGTTGGGGTTGTTGGAGTTGTACTGGGCGTAATTGCCCGTCACATCCCCCCAGAACCAGTTACGAAACAGCACGCCATGCGAGGAAGAACCCCAAGTAAAATCTGAGCCGAACTTGGGCGCTATGCTCCCCTCGACCAAGGTGAAGTAGGGGTGCGCCCCGTGGTTCATCCGCGTTGCTTCCATCCAGGTTGTATCGTAGAGGTAGAACAGATCGTCAATGTAGTTATAAAGCCACGCGTTTCCCGACCCGCCGCCCTCCTGCCCGCCGCCGTGCCGTTGCTCGCGGATGATGTTGTTCTCGACCTTGTTGTCCGAGGTCGCGAACATGAAGCCGATGCCGTAGGCGCGGTCAGAGCTTTGCGCCGTCTGGAAGTGAACGTACGAGTCACGAATTTCATTGCCGTAGACGTACTGCAGGTAAATCGGGTATCCCTTGGCGGTGTTCGTGTCCCGATAGGCTTCCACGCTTTTCACCCAACTGAACAGCGAGTTGGACATTTCAATGATCGGCGCGGATCGAGTACCCCAGCCGTTCAGTTTGATGTTTTCAAGCCCCGCCTTGACGGTGCCAAACGTGTACTTGCGCAACCCCGGGCTGAGCCCGGCTTGGAAGGTGTAGTACATGGGGCGGCTGAGCGTCAGAGTGTTCCCGCTGACTGTGACCTGAGCGATCTGCGACATCAGGTGGTATGGGGGAGCGTCTGCCTCGCCGCACCAATCACAGGTTCCATCTGTTCCGACAGCCGTTACCGGAATGGCAGTGTCGGGCAGTTCATACATGGCCACCCAATCCCCCGTGACCAACCCATGACCCGCGCCCACCGTGAGAGTCCTGCTCCCCTTGGTGTAGCCGCTCGAAATGGCTACGTTCGACCCCCTGTTGGGAGACGAGGAACCGTTGAACCTGACCGCCCCGTTGTTGCCCAGCTTCAGCGTGGTGCAGGCCGCGCCCGCTCCCGTGTCGCCGGGGAAGGATGCGGAAAGCCATCTTCCCTGTGTGCAGTTATTCGAGCCGGAACCTCGTAGCACCTTTCCAGACGGGATGGTGATGGCTCCGTTGACATAGTAGATTCCCGGCGGAAGAACCGCCGCGCGATTGGCCGAAAGCGCGCTAATACAGGCGTTGATGGCGCTGGTGTTGTCGGTGGTGCCGTTCCCCTCCGTCAGTCCCGCGGTGCAAGCGACGCCGGTATAGACCGGAAGCGTCCCACCATTCCAGATGTCCGATCCGGCGAGCCATGGAATCTGGCGGCAGTTCCCCGGGCAGTCCGCATCGTCATTGGGAAGGTCATACGGGCTCTGAGCCCAGAGGCACTGTCCAATGAGAGCGATTAGGGCTACGACTGCGAATAGGACAATCTTTCTTGACATCTGCGTCCGCCTCTCTGTGTTACGGGAACCGCCCACGGGCTTCCGTAGAATGGTCGCTTGCCCCGCCGGCGGTCCGTGGTAGAACTGATTTACTCACTCTGCGGCCAGCGGGATGGACTCGACTTCTGTCGCAGCAAGAGTAGGAGATACGAACCTGTGAAACTACTGGACGGAGGGTCGAAAAAAGTACAGTGGCGTGCGCCTGTACGTCACTTGTACTGAAGGACAGCGTTACCCGGATCGCTCGCCCGCACGCCGTCGCATCCTGCGCGAAAGCCGTGAGAGGTGATCGATTCTCTGGACGATTGTTGCCCTGTAACTTGCGAGATAGTAATGGCGAGGAGCAAGAACAGCCAGATCGGATAGGTATTTCTGAAGAACGCTGCCTCGGTGATGTTATAGACCACACCCGTTACGAAGTACGCCACCATGAGATCGCCTGCCGGCAGATTCTGCCGCCAGGCCAGAATCACCCTCCTATACCCGTACGCCAACACTACGGCCAGGCCTCCGACTCCAATCCACCCCAGATTCGCGTAGATCTCCAGGTACCCGTTGTGGCTTTGGTTCGGCACCCAAAACCGCGTAACCTCGGCGACCATCGTCTCCAATCGCGGGCCAAGCCAGAAGCTTTCGTAACCTGCGCCGACCCACGCGTTCGGATTCAGCTTAACCACCTCTGCCCATATATCGGTGCGCTCGGTCAGCGTCGAATTTCTTCCCATTGCATGCAGGGCGCCCGGACTAAAATCCAGAAGGGCGATCGAGGCGGGAATCACTATCATCAAGAGAACCAAGCAGTGGACCATGAACCGGTTTCTGGCAAACACTCGAAAACGGGTCGCCACTAGCAGGAGGCTGGCCAATAGAAAGCAGACGAGCGAGGTCACGGAATCGGTAACTGAGAACAGCCAAAAGATCATGGCGAGAACTACGCCCTGAGCAATGAGGCGCCGGCTGCGCTGCATGTCCTGAGGATCGTCGGCAAACAGGTTCAAAAGGCGCCATACCGAAGCTAGCCCAAAAAGCAGGCAGATTGCTCCGAGCCCATTCTTCTCCAGTGCAACGCCAGAAAAGAAGGTAGTACCAAGATAGCGGTGATAGTATCGGCCGATCTCAGGGTAGTACCTGATAAACAAAATCGATAGAGGAACCAGAATGTAGGCTGTTCTCGCAACGACCCGTTTTAGGGCCGTGAGCGGCTGAGGATCGGTCCAAACGATCAGAACCATCAGCCAGTCTGCAATGGCCTTGTTCCAGCGCCTGAACCCGACCGCCGGATAGTCGGACCACATGAGACTCACCAGACAGTAGATAAAGAACAACAGAATTGGCCAGGTGTGACGCAACCCGCCCACGACTTGCTTGTATCTCTTCAGGACCACGAGCAATGCGAGGATGATGAGACTTGTATAAACCAGTCTGTTTATCGGGTCTCCCTCCATCAACTCGTCAGCCACCGGCGAAGCTTGGCCCAGGTAAAGCCACCTGGATGGCGTGCGTGAGCACGCCAGCAGGAACCAGAGCACGGCAATCCACAGAGCTGGCGAGGTCCGGGACTTGGGGTCGCGGTCGAGCCAAAAAACACCGAGGATGCCGGCACAACAAATGAAAGTGGCGACTGTCGGGGGCACTTGGGTTTCCTCAGAGACGCGCTATCAGTCCCGGCAACGGCAGGCCAAGGCTACTTGCTGGAATGCTCATCGTCGGCCATTGCCCCAACGGAATACGCCAGCGGCGCCTCTTCGCCCTCCTGCCGGCTGATTCGCTGGCGCTCGGAGCCTTGCGCCAGCTGGGTGAAGATCGCATCCATAATCCGGGCGGTCAGAATGATCTCGCGGTAGGGAATCGGCACCGGAGTGTCTTCCAGGATCGAGCGGTAGAAGTTCTCGATCAGGTGCTTCATCCCCGCCTTGGGGTGGAAATCCCTGTGCAAGAAAGTCCTCACGTTGCTCCAGGTGTTCCCAAAGTACTGCCAGCCGGTTGCCGCCGGGCTTACGAACTGTTCCAGATAACTGGTGCGCATTAAGCCCGGCAATTTGATCAGGATGTCCTGATCCTGGTCCACCATCAGACCGTTTTTTGGTCCATAAAGACGAAACTGATGGAGAGAAGGACGCATCTGCGAAGAGAACGTAAAGTAAGCCGTGGTCCCGCACTCCTCCGAAATGATGACCCGCAGCTCGTCAACGATTTCGCGTTCCCCCAGGCTGCGCAGGAAGGGGCTAACAAACCCATGCGCGATGACCTGGGGCGATTCGGTTTGGAGGAATTCAGCAATTCTGGCAATGCCGTGACTGATGACGTTGTGCAGTAATTGTCCGGGCAGCCGGCGTACCCAATGCTGTTTGTCGGAGAGCAGCACTCCGGCATAGCCGCCGGGTCCCAGCTCATAACAAAAATAACTCTCCATGTGCACGGGATTTCCGCCGAGGTACCCCGCACGCACAAGTTCTCGCGCTTGAATGGCGGCACGGCGGAACTGGTTATCGTGGCCGGCGGTGAGTTTGAGCCCTCGCTCATTGGCGAGCGCGATCAGTTCGCGGGCTTCCCGTTCGTTGACCGTGAATGGCTTCTCGACGTAAACGTGGCACCCGGCCTGCAAACAAAGCTTGGCCGCCTCAAAGTGAATCTGCGGAGGAGTGGTGATGTGGACCACGTCGGGCTTGGCACGTTCGAGCAGTTCCGGCAACTCCATGAAGGACTGCTTGACCGAAAAGCGATCGCACAGTTGCTGCGCCATCAGCGGCTCACGGTCGCAGACTCCGACGATCTCGGTACCCTTGATCCGCTGGATCTGAGCGGCGTGGGAATCAGCAATCTTGCCGCATCCGACGATGCCGATCTTAAGCATTGACGCCTCCCATGCGGCAGGCTTCGAAGTATCGCCGTAACGCTTCTTTTGTCGGGACAATCTGCGACCATCCGACGCGGGTCTTAAGCTTCTGGTTGCTGTAACTCGTCGTCTTCCAGAATGCATGCCACGCCTTGCGATTGAAAGCCAGCGGTACCTGTCCCTCCGACCAACCGGAATAAAGTTCCCACAGGTAGCAGAGCAGATAACTGGCAGCTTTCGGTACGTAGAGAGACTTAAACCGCTTTACATTTCTCTTGTACAAGCGCAAAAGCTTGCGACTCGAGGGCAGGTCGTCATCGACGACGTTGAACACCTCGCCATCCACCCCTGGCGTCAAGCCGGCCAGCACAATGGCCTCGGCGCAATTGTCTACGTAGCTCAGCGGTATCTGAGTCGAACCGCCCAAGTGCAGGAAGAGGCCGAAGGTGCCAATGCCGACGCGATTGGTGAGTGCTCCCTTTCCATCGGTGCCATACACGTAGCCGGGCCTGACTAGGATGTAGGGAATCCCAAACTTTTTTCCATAGTCAGCAACCATCTCGTCCTGCTTGACCTTGGCATAGGTGTAGGCATCTCCCCGCAACTCGGGATGCGACTCAACCGGACAAGATTCATCCAGCGCTCTCCACCGCGTTTTCCCGGAGTTCGTATACACGGTGAAAGAACTGATGTTCACAAAACGCCGCAAACATTTCTGCTGGACGCAGGCCTCCAACAGGTTGCGCGTTGTGACCACGGAGTTAAGAAAGGCATCGGGCACGAGCTTCTCCCCTCGCCCGGCGGCCAGATGGAAGATGACGGCCGCGCCTTTCGCTGCGGTTCTACAATCATCGCGCGACAGCAGATTCCCCTGGATGATTTCAACTCGCGATCGGGGATAGCGCGCAGCAAGCGTCGCCAGCCGGGCCGCTCCCTTGGACCTGGTAAAACAGCGCAGGTTAGAAAACCCACGCTCCAGCAGATTTTCGACGACCGGCAATCCAATGAACCCGGCAGCGCCGGTGATCAGGATCGGATCGTCGTGCTCGATAATCAAGGACTGTGGTTCTGTATGGTTCATAGCGGTCTCAGTTGGTAATGTAAGGCTCCCGCATCGGGTTCAACTTCGGAAGAGCAAGGAGCTTCCCGAGGTGGTCACAGAGTTTGATCAAGATGCTCATAAAGCGGTGATGTCCCAACAGCAGGGCAAAGGGCAGGACCACCATGTACGTGGGGACAGCAATGAGCGACTTCGCAATCTCCACAGGTCCGAAGCTTTTGCGCAGCACAGCTGCTCCACCATTCAGCAGGGCCCGCCGCAACATGAAACTACGTTTCCAGCGTAGGGGGGGTACAACTTCGTAGGCCATTGCTTCGTGGCACCAGATGAATCGATGTCCAAGCTCGATCATGCGGGTGAAAAAGTCCTGGTCCTCGCCGGTGCGAAACTGCGGCCGGAAGGGCTGTGCGCCAGCGGCGGCGAACAGTTCCCTCTTCAGCAGCACATTCCCGGTCCGTCCTTTTTTGCCGTCGATGATCATTCCCGTGGGATAGCTCGGCCGGTCGTAAAATTGTCCCCTGACTACCCACTGCGGCGGTTTTTCGTCAAAGTGCGGCTTCACCGGTCCGAGCACTCCATCCACCTCGTATTTCCCACAGGCCGTGAATAATGTCAGTAACCAACTCTTGGTGGGAAATTCGTCATCATCGATGAAGGCGACGAAATCGCCGGCCGCGTTTGCCACCGCTTTATTTCGGGCGAGCGCAATGTTCTGCTGCGACTCCACGCAATATCTGACCGCGGTCCTCGACGTGGCTGCAAAATTGGAAACCACGGCCTCGGCAGACTGCAATTCGTCGTTGTCCACAACCACGATGGAATAGGTGAAGAATCCGCCCGTCTCCTGTTCGTCCAGTCCGCGCAACAGGCGCTGGAGCAGATCCGGCCGCCTGAAGGTGCAAATGCAGACCGAAATGTGCGCCATTTCTTTGGTCATAGTCTAGGAGGTCTTCGGGCTGTAGACGAGGTCGCGCGACCGACCGCGATTACCAGCAAATTCCGTAATATTCCGACGAGGGATGGCGCTCGGGAGTAAAGAACCTCACCAGGTCAACAATGGGCTTGTTCCCGTTTACGTCCTGCAGCGTTTTGACATAAGCCTTTTCCTTGCCGGCCAGCACCAAAACGTCGCTGTGGGCGACGAGCTCTTCCGCCGAGGAACACAGCAGCTGTGAGATGTGGGGTATCTCCTTCTCAATATATATTTTGTTCGCTCCAATCAGTCGTGCGAGAGAGACATTCGGATCAAAAATCCTTACCGCGTAGCCTTTGCCGATCATAGTCTCGACCAGCTCCACGATTGGGCTCTCCCGTAAGTCGTCCGTGCCTTCCTTGAAGGTCAGCCCCAGGAAGCCTAACGACCGCCCCTTAAAAGAAAGCAGTTTCTTGACGACCTTCTTGACTTGATAATCGTTGCTCTCAAGAATGGAATTCAAGACCGGCACGACGACATCTTGCGTCTTCGCTAGATAGGTAAGGGACCGTAAATCCTTCGGCAGACAAGAGCCTCCGAACGCGAACCCTGGCTTCAGGTAGTAAGGCGAGAGGTTCAGCTTTGTGTCCAGACAAAAGATCTCCATCAGCCGGTGGCTGTCGACGCCAACCGCCTGCGCAATGTTCCCCATCTCATTTGCGAAAGTAATCTTCAACGCATGGAAAGCATTGTCGGCGTATTTCACCATCTCCGCGACACCCAATTCCGTTCGAACGTGGGCGCCCGGAAAGTCTTTGTACAGTTGCGCCAATTTCTCCCCGGATTTGCTGTCCAGTTCGCCGATCACGGTCTTCGGAGGATTGTAGAAATCATCCACCGAGGTGCCTTCGCGTAGAAACTCGGGGTTCATGCATACCCCAAAATCAACCCCGGCCTTCTTTCCAGAGCAGCGTTGCAGCGTGGGTATCACGATCTCTCGCATCGTACCGGGAATAACCGTGCTGCGGATGACTACGCTGAAGTATTCGTTCTTGGAGGTCAGGGCCCCGCCGATTTGCTCACAGACCCGCACGACTGCGCTGAGATCGATATTGCCATTATCCTGGCTGGGTGTACCTACGCATACGATGGCCAGCTCGCTTTCCTTCACCGCAGCTGACCAATCGGAAGAGGCACGTAGCCGCCCGCTGGACACCGCCGCCGCCATGAGCTCATCCAACTTCGCTTCGATAATCGGGCTTCTGCCCGCGTTAATCATCTCCACTTTCGTTGGGTTGGTCTCAACGGCCACAATTTGGTGCCCAAGCTCCGCCAGGCACGCCGCGCTCACGCAGCCCACGTAACCCATACCAAAGACACTGATCCTCACAATACCTCCCTAGCTCCCCTGCAATCGCGGGATGTCAAGAAGTCCACACAAGCCTTGAATCCCGAAAACATTCCTTCAACGGATGCCTCCCGCAAGATGTCTTGGCGGGCATTCCTAGAGAATTCCGACCTCAACTGGTCGTTGTCCAGTAGCCAAAGAATGCGGTCACGCAGCGACGCTGTGTCGTTCCGGGGAACGACAATTCCGTTGCGACCGGGTTTCAAATAGAACATTTCCGGCGGATGGTCGCCTTCCTCGGTAATCACCGGCAGTCCCCAGTAAAAGGCCTGGTTGAGTCCCAGGCCAACGTGGCCCGGGATGACACAAACGTCGGCCATCTTGCACAATTTGCTGATTTGCAGGTCTTGTGGATCGTGGACCTCACCGAGATAGACCGTATTCCGGGTATTCATGCGCGCTTTCAACTCTTCACTCAAACCCGATCCCACGAGCACCAGGCCGATCCCGCTGCGATCGAGGCCGCGAAAAATATCGATGAGGTGGTCGACTCGTTTCCGGCCGTTTCCCTCGCCCATCCTTCCCATGAAGATGACGGTCTTCTCAAAGGGAATGCCAAACTCCCGCTTAATTTCCGCCTTGCTCTCATGAACCGGCGGAAAGTCCTCAAAGTTGACGGTGTTATTGGCCACGAATGCCTTGGATTGGAAGCGAGGCTTAATGAACTCCCTGCAAGACTCGGCGTAGAGAATCAGGGCGTCGCTCATCGCATGAACGTAATTGAACATCTGGTAGCGCAGCTTGCTGTTTTTCGCGTCCCAGTTTCCACCTTTTGTCCAGAAAGCGAAGGGAATCCTGCGGAACTTCAGCCAGTGTGCGAGCGGCCAAGTAATCCAATCTTTGAGGTGAAGAAACAAGATCACAGCAGCGGGCTGTTCAGCGCTGATGACCCGCTTGTACTTAAGGAAATCGAATGGCACTTCGTGCAATGCAAACTCTAGAGGCTTTTGGTTCTCCTTCTGAAGGCGGTCCGTAATCACGGAGAATTCGAAACCGTATTCGCGAAATCTCCTGTGAAAATAGTTGTAAACAGAGACCCTGTAGTGCATCACTTGATTGGAGACCAACACGATACTCGCTGGACGCTTTCTGGAAATAGCCGATTCACCAACGTCATAAGTTCCCTGTGGCGCCACTCCTTTGTCAGGACCAGCGGAACAGTTATTTGAGGGCGAGATCGTAGATGGCGACATGGCGAGCAACTTTTTTTCGCGAAGTAGGTTTCGGCTGTGCACTAACAGTAAGACTCCGACATTATCCTGCGCACAATAAAGGAGGGCATCACCCTAGTAAGGTCGGTCCACAGCAATTCACTGCGACCGCATGCGAGCAAGGAGCATCGGCCACTCCCTTGAGAGCAACGTCGATTGGCTCGCCCGACGCACCCCTGTACTTGCGCAGCGTCAGTGCCGGTAGTCTCCCATCGGAGCTGGCCGGTAGGGTTGTCCGTAAACTGCCATCGCTGTTGATTGCGAACGTCGCGGATCTTCGCATCCGAAACCAGGCGGTTGCCTGCGACGCTGTGGCGAACCAGGCTCCTTTGTCCCTGAGTTCCTGAACCAGGGTCACATACGTGCCGGTCCACAACCTCTCCGGTGCAATGCTGCGGTCATGCCAGTTCACGGTAACGCACCCACCCTGCCGAACTGCATTCTCGATAATGTCATTGATCCTGGATTGGGCATCTTCGGGCGACAGATGCAGGTGCGAGGGATAGAACAGTGCGGTGTCCATGACGTGCAGAGGAAGTTCGAGAAGCGTGGTGGCATTGAGCGGCTTGTATACCTGGCCAGTGCCGGCGCGGTACCCGATCGTCTCGTTGTAGCCCACGGTAGAATCGTAGCTTGCACCCGCGCTCTCAAGCGCGACGGGCGACTGCTCGTCGAAGAAAAGCCAGTGCATGCGTACGCCGATGTTGCGTGCGCCCGTGATTAAACGGATCTCGTTCAGCTCTTCGCGTCCTTTCGCACTGTCGACCCAGGCGTCGATTCCATGGAGCCCGACTTCGCAGTCCGCCGCCAGCAGTCTGTGAACCTGATCGGCAACGTCGGAGGCGCCATAAGTCGCACCCCGGAACCGCGGCGCGCACCCGTCGGAGCCCCGACCTGGATTGTTCCTGAAAGGAATAATGAAAAACGAGGACGGGCTGCCGCCCTCGATTTCTTGATAGCGCTCAAAGCCACTCCAGAAGTCTTTCGCCAGGCCGAGATGAACAAACGGCAGCTTCAGCGCTGCGAGCCAGTTATGCAGCAGGTTGAAGGCCGAAGTCCTTCTCCGAAACAGGTCGATAGCCGAACCGATCAAGGCGCGGTAAAGAAAGCCGAACATCGTGTGATCAAACTTGTGACGCCGGACAAACGGGTGATCGACGTCGTGCGTCAGGCAGGCGATGAACCGGTATCCAAATGGGACCGGTGGAATTTCGATCAGGGAGATGCCCGCTGAACGGATCACGTCCCGCAAGAAAGCAATGTGCAGATCCAGCGTCGGACTCGGCGCACTAGGGGCTGGCTGGCCGACCGTCAGCAGATGGCGGACTTCGCGAAAAAGGTCGTATCCAACCCGCACCACGATGGCGCCGTTGCGACGAGTTTCATGTACTGCCGGCCGAAGCGTTTCCGCATCGACGAGGATGCCAGCGCTCCGGTCGTCGAATGTAAAGCTCTCGAAGTAGAGTTGTAGGCGAGCTCCCTTATATGACAGAAGGCGGCTGCTTACCTTGCCTGAAGCTCGACTGCCGGCAATCGCAGCATCGGAACGTGCCTTTGCGCCACCATAAATAACCACAAGCTGCGCGTCTTGCTCCCTGAGGCCGGAATCACCGGAACACAGCAGAACGCTGTAATGTCGTCCTTCACGATAAAATTCCCATGGCGTCTTGAACAACTCAAAAAATTCTTGAACGACGGAGAAATCCGACGGATCTGCAATGACACCAATCATGGCTGTATGTGAGCGGTTTACAGATCCCGCCGGGAGGCGCGCAGCTGCGCACATTCGTTGGACTTCATTTCGAGCAACAAACGAGCGAGCGCCTTGAACATTGTGCCCTGCCCCCAATGGAGCATCGGAATCTTCGCCTTAACTAGCGGATACTGCCGGTAATAAAAGTATCCTTCCGAATCCTGCATGTTGCCGATTGTCCAGGCAGCAACCTTCTGGGAAAGCTCGAGACACTCGCGGTCGCGGTCGGCGAAGAGGGCGAGCGTGTCGATCGATTGCGCCGCGCACTGGATATCCACGGGGTAGGTTCGGTTGTGGTAGTACTTCGGCCGCCCTGTATCCTCGAAAAAGTTTGCCTTGTAGAATGCCAGTCCCTTGTCGATATTGGGGCGAAACTCGTCATCTCCGCTGGCCTCGATGTAGCATTGAAGGCTGTCGAGATTGTAGCCAGTATGGAAATTGTCGATCCAACGGTACTTCGGTTCCTCTCCGTACCACCACGATCCCTCGTCACGCTGGTGAAAGCAGCTATAGGTCATCGCTGAGCGCGCCACCCGCGAATACTGGTCACTGCCGTTGTGCTTCGCCGTCCGCGCCAGCAGCGCAGCGCCCAGCATGTTGGAGTTGTGCACAGAACTCTGCACGTGCGCGAAATAACTGATACAAGCACCATGGGGAGTCTGTTCACGGGGCAGGTCGAGGATCCAGTTGCACGCACTCTCCGCAATCCGAAGGCACCATTCCTGCCCGGTAATCTCGAAAGCATCGACATAAGCTTGGCCGATCAAGGCGGTCCACACAATGATGGGGTCGTCCTTGGTATAGGTTCCGCCACGGGAAGAAAAGTCGAAGTGATTGCTCCAACTGTGATGCTTAAACCGAGGCACTTTGTGTCTGTCGAGCCACTCGAGGCAGCGGATGGCCTTATCGAGATAGTGTTGCTCGTGGGTGGCACGGTAGAGCAACAAATATCCCGCTGCCATGTAGCCTTGCCCTTTGGTCGATTCTTGAGGATGAATCCCGAACAGTGGCCGAAGGTTGAACGGGCATTGCCGGATGGCCTGCATCAGCAGGCGCTCGGCAAAGATGTTTCCGAAGGCCAACGGACGCGCCCAAGACGACAGCCCGTCAAATGGCTCGTAGCCGCGGTAGTTGTGCTGCTCGACCCAGGATTGAACGCGCTCGAGTGAACGCTGGACGTCCTCAACATGGAGCGCTTGCGAACTCCGGCGGCCCGGGACTGCCGTGCTTTCGACCAATGCCGTTGTATGTGCCATTAATGCGAGTTACTCCCATGCAGCAGTTCGCTTACGAGATTCACCAGTGTCTCTCTCTCCTGCTCCCATGTGTGCGCGAGGTAAACCTGCTGGCCTCGCGCCACGATCTCCATAGCGTCCGTGGGATTGAGAAACACGTATTCAATTTGTTTAGCAAGGTCGTCGGAGTTTCCTGGCGCAAAGAAATAGAGAGAATCCTTGTTGAAATAATCCTGTATGCCGGGCGTGGAGGGGGCAATGACGGGCTTGCCGAGTGCCAGATATTCAAAAATTCGTGTGGGAGTATTGATCTCGGTAAATGCGTTGCGATGGTTCGGAATTACACCCACATCGCAATCTTCGATCGCCGGGACAAGCTCCTCCAGCCGCTTGGGACCGAAATAGTGAACCCTGTCCTGCAGGCCCCGGCTGCGCACCGAATCCAGCACACGTTCCAGAAACGGGGTTGTGGCGCCGTAAATCCTGAGTTCCGCGGCGGGAACCGACTCTTGGATCTTCGCCAGTGCATCGACGGCGAGGTCCAAGCCATTCCGCTCCAGGAGCGACCCGTGATACATGATCACGAATGGCTTTGCTTGACCGTTCTTGGCAGCAGCGCGTACGCGCGGCGCTCGAAACGGGAAGATCTGACGATCGGGAGAATTCATGACCACCCCGATTTTTTCGGGAGGACAGCTCCGCGTCCCAAAGATCCGCTTACACGCGATGTTGACGGTGACCACCAGATCCGCCAGCCCCAGGCTCCATCTCTCAAATCGTCGAATCAGCTGGACACCCCGGCTCTCCTGGTCCAGTTGGAAGATGGTCATCATGAGTTCGGGCATAGGATCGTGCATGTCAAGGATGACCTTCGCCCCCAACGCTTTGGGCACCAGCGAACTCATGACGAGAACGTCCGGCATATTGTGGATGTACACCAGATCGTAGTGTCGAGTCAGGGAACGAACCGCCAAGATGGCGGATGCGGCCGCCAGGAAGGCGGAATACTCATACATGTAGGATAATTTGCCGCCCCGTGCATGCTTGATGGGTAAACGGACCACGTCGATGCCGTTGCTGCACGCTCCGGTCGCCTTGGTATGATTCGCCACGCATACCAGTTCTACCTCCATCCCTTCGTTCTTGAGCGCTTCTGCGGCGCGGCGCGGCCGTGGGTCCGCCGGATAACCGGACAGGACCACCATGGCCACACGTTTTCCTTCCAGGCGACGGTGACCCGAGGCGATCGGCCTCTGGCTTTGGGAGGACATCCCCGCAGAGGTGTCAGCGTGGTCTGAGATGGCAGAAG
Organism: Terriglobia bacterium; assembly: GCA_020072845.1. Classification (NCBI taxonomy): domain Bacteria; kingdom Pseudomonadati; phylum Acidobacteriota; class Terriglobia; species Terriglobia bacterium. The sequence continues at coordinate 176,224 of JAIQGF010000003.1, read as the reverse complement.
ATCGCGTGATTGAATTCGTGCCTTCGATAGCCATGGAATATATCGACTTCACAGGGCGAAGCTGCACTGGGGTCGCCCTAGAGCACTGTGTCGAAGCGTACGTTACCTTCCATTCTTGTTGGCAGACGCAGCCAGCGATTTGCCGGCGTCGGCTGCTGAGTTACGAGCCTCGCGCTCGATTTTCATCTTGTTGGAGGACTGGATCGCCTTGAGGATCGCCGAGTGGTCAAACTTGCTTAAGATTTCAATATTGGGCATCACGCAATGTCCCCCGATGATTCCCGGTACGTATTTGACCGGGGGGAAGAACTTGATCTCCTCGTAGAAGGACACGACTTCGTTGTAATCCGCCCCCACCCGGTCGCAATACCTCTCCACTTCTTGCGCCCAAGCGATCATCAGCCCGAAATAGGTCGTTTCCGTTAACTTCGCAACTTCACACGCCTCCGGCGATGAGAGGATTCGCGTCTTCAGACCGACCGACTCGAAATGCCGGGCGGCTTGCCGCGCGCATGCGGAATCAATGCCTCCGACGAATTTCATGTACTTGCCCAAATCATCCAGCATGCGGACATGCTTGCCGCGCACCGGACTGTGCACAACGGCGGCGGACGCTCGTTCGGCCACCGACCTCGTCGTTCCGATCCCGACCGTGCTGTTGATGATTGTCACTTTCGGCTGAAAGCGTTCGATGTACCGGGCGGTCTCACCGACAAAGTCCTTGATCTCGAACGGATAGCAAATGTGCAGGAAATCGACGCCTTTGATCGGCTCGGCGACGGGCACAATGTCCACTCCGACCGTGTTGTGATGCCTGGAAATGAGCTGGAACAGTGGATTGCCAACTTCTCCCAGTCCGACGACGACTACATTACTGCGCTCGCTCATGGCGATTCCGCCTCCTGACAAACCTTGAGATACCGCGAGCCCCACCACGAACTCGCCTTCCAGGCGCTACGACGACACCGCTGCAGCATTTTTCGATACGCTGCGCACCACGGCATCTACGACCCGCCTCTGCTGTGCTTCCGAGAGGGTCGGGAACATGGGCAGCGACAGGATTCTGCTGGCCGCGGCTTCGGTCACCGGTAACTCACCACGACGGATCCCCATGCCCACGTAGGCTTTCTGCAAGTGCAATGGGATCGGGTAGTGAATTCCCGTCCCGATTTTCTCCGCAGCCAGGTCTTGCCGCAGAGTTTCCCGGTCGTCCACCTGAATCACGTAGAGGTGATACACAGGTTTCGACCAGGCCGGCTGTGCGGTCAAGGTCACAGGCGCGCCCGCCGCCGCAAACAATTGTCCATACCGCTTCGCAGCTTCCACCCGGCTGGCATTCCATTTCGCGAGATGCTGCAGCTTGACTCCGAGAATGCCCGCCTGGATTGAGTCCAGGCGTCCGTTGTAACCCTCCACATCGTGGTAGTACTTCTCCGCTTGACCATGGTCGCGGATGACGCGGATCTTGCGAGCCAGCGTTTCGTCGCCGGTCGTCACCGCACCGGCCTCGCCGCATGCTCCAAGGTTCTTACCGGGATAGAAGCTGAAGGCGCCGGCGAGCCCCATGGATCCGGCCTTACACCAGCGATTCTGTTTCTTTGAAAAGTACTCCGCCCCGTGGGCCTGGCAAGCGTCTTCAATGACGATCAGGTGATAGCGTTGTGCCAAGTCCAGGATCGGATCCATGTCCACCATCTGGCCGTAAAGGTGAACCGGGAGAATTGCCGCCACTCGTTTTCCTGTTCGGCGGCTGATCAACTTTCCGGTGTGGCTGTCGAGCGTGCAGCGTAGCTCCAGATATTCCTGGAGCTTGCCCGCGTCCATGTTGCAGGTTTGCGGGTCAACGTCGATGAACTCCGGCAGTGCACCGGCCTGGGAAATCGCTTCCGTGGTAGCGATGAAAGTGTTGGCGACGGTAATCACGGCATCGCCCGGACCAATGCCGGCGGCGATCAGCGCGAAGCGCAAAGCGTCCGTGCCACTGTTCACCCCAACGCAGTACGGCACCTGGCAGAAGCGCGCGTAGTCCTGCTCGAATGCTTCCAACATTCGGCCGCCGATAAAGCCGGCAGTACGAAAGGCTTGTTGCACGACGGCGAGGAGTTCGCTTTCCAGTTCGCGATGCGGCGTAATCAGGTCGAGGAAAGGAATCGATGCGTCCGTATTTGTCATCTGTGATGCCTCATGTCTTTTGTGAATTCCCCGATCGACAATGCAATCGCATCGTCCGGGTTGCGTCAGCATGATGCTGGATGAATCCAGCAGGCATGCCGCAGCAAAAGCTTCGACAGTTAAACTGGCTGGATGTCGTAGCCCTCAATCGTGAGAGCGACGGATTGCTGGATGGATTCGATTGAAATCACCAATCGCTTCCTCCCCGCAGTTCCCAAGAAAATGCCTTCCAGTCCCGCCAGTGCTCCGCTGCGCACCACCACACGTTGACCGCTCCTGAGGAACGGATACGGTGTGGCTTGGAGATTTTGGGCCATCAGCATCCGGATGGATTCGATCTGCTTATCCGGGATCGGTGTGCCCAGGTTTTGCGAACCGACGAAGTTCAACACTCCCCAGACCCTCAGGATTGCTATCCGCGTTTCTGGTGACAGGGCTGCATGCACGAACGCGTAACCCGGGAAGAGGGGTACTTCGACTTTCTTTCGCCGGTCGCTCCAACGATGGATCTGACCCAGGAGCGGCACGTAATTCTCAATGCCTTTTCGCGCCAACTCGGCAGCGACTTTCTTCTCGTGCCGCGGACGCGTCTGCACGGCGTACCATTGTGGCAGCGGAGTGGGCAACGGCAGCTCCAGCATGTGACTTACGTCATTATAGGTGCCGCTGTACGTAGCTCCGCCCTCTGAGTCACATCTCACTCTGTGCAACTCCTGCCCTTGCAGTGCACGTGAGCAAGTCCGGTTCCATCGCCCAGGGCAAGGCGCTTGTCTGCCGAAACCGCGGAATTACCTTGGAGTTTCCCAGTGCCACGTGCGTGTCCTAACAATCTTTAGTCGAAAACAATTAGCAACGCAAAACTTTTCACTGTGATCGCGATGTATGTGCCAAATCAATAACATGTCGGCACAATTGGTCTGTCTCAGGAAAAGACGAGAATCTCAAACAGAGACAGTCTGCGCTATCAATAACATCCCGCGTGTCCGCTTTTGACCGCCGACAATCAGCACCCTTACCTCAGCAGAACATGGTGGAAAACATTTTCCCTTTTTCCCCTCCCTGCCCGGCACACCATCCGATAAAGAAGTTGCTATCTCCTTGTTTTATAAGGGAGATTGGCCAGTTTCAGAGGTGGAAGATTCCTAGAGCAGAGTGGAAAACAATTTCCCTCGCGAGGGCCGATTTCTTGGCTAATTGCGGCAACTCCGCGCAGCCCTGTGCGAAACTTTAGTAATTTGATAGACCATTAGGCTGCGTGCCGGTTGCGCATCCTCAGCCCCTGGCAAAACCGATTTGCCGGCGGGAAAATGGCTTGGTGTTCGACCGTCTGCAATACCTAAGCCACTGTAGATGTAATCAGTTACAGCGTGACAAGCGCCACGGACGCATGGTCAGCAAGCACCCCCCAGCAACCGGAAAAATGGCGAAAATCTGACCTCGTCCGCTCTCCAGAGCGATTCTTGTCCCCTAGCCTGCCGCGTGCCTTCTGTTCCCTTCCGCAGTTGCCACGTTGGTCCTGCAGTTGCTTACGCAAAGTTGTGGCTCCCTTGCGCTTCAACGCGTTATTGCCTCCCCGGAGGACGAATGCCTAGCGACTCTCCTCGGTCTCACAGCGCCGGTGCTGACAGCGGCGAGGTCTTCGTCCGCAGCGCAAGTCCGGCTATGCGGGCGCTGGAGACGGCGGCTGAGAAAGTTGCAATGGGTAGCTCTCCGGTCCTGATCTTGGGCGAAGAAGGGGTGGGCAAACGCTGCCTGGCACAGCAGATTCATGCGATGTCCGGACGGCAGCATGCTCGTTTTGCTGAGGTCGCTTGCCTCGATGCAGCCCATGATTCCTTTATGCCGTTCGACGGCAAGAATCACGATGGTGGCAGCGCTCCCGCCGGGACAGTCTTTGTGCGGCACATATCCGATCTCCCGTCCGCCATGCAGGCCAATATGCTGTCGTTCTTTTTCGGGCGCTCGCCAGAGTCCTCGACGCGTCCCCGTCTGATCGCCTCCTGCACGAGCAGCCTGGAACAGGAGATCCGTAGCGGGCGCTTTCGCGAAGACCTCTACTACCTGGTCAGCAGTGTTTGCCTGCGCATGCCGCCGTTGCGTCACCGCAGGGAGGACATCCTGCTGCTGGCAGATCATTTTCTGGACGTTTATGCTCGGGTGTTTGCCCGGCCGAAGCGCGACCTGAGCCCTCGCTTGCAGCAGTATTTAATTGAGTACGCTTGGCCGGGTAATGTTCGCGAACTCAAGAATGCGGTCAAAACCGTCGTCGCCGTTGATGACGAACACGTAGCCATGATGGTTTTGCGCTCCAACCATTCCGAGGGGTTGGAGCGCGCCGCCGATTCCGAAGGTCTCTCCCTGAAACAGGCTGCTCGTGTCGCTTCCCGCCAGGCAGAGCGCGAACTCATCCTGAAGGTGCTGTCACGCACTCGATGGAACCGCAAGCGAGCCGCCCAGGAACTGCAGATCAGCTACAAAGCTTTGCTTTACAAACTGAAACAGATCGGCCTCGACGACGAATATTCGAGTTCTGAGGAGACGCATCCATGAAGTCCCGAGTGTTCCCTGCGACGTTGGTCTTGGCGCTGCTACTTGCCGCCACTGGACTGGTCTGGGCTGGCAACCCTGGAGATGACAAGCCGCCGGCGGCTGCCGTAGCGGCCACCCATGATTCTGACTACATCATTGGTGCGGAAGATATGTTGAACGTAAACGTCTGGAAAGAAGCCGAGATGTCGGCTACCGTCCCGGTCCGCCCCGATGGGAAGATTTCCCTCCCTCTGCTGAACGACGTCCAAGCAGCCGGGTTGACTGCGACCCAACTCGCAGCCCAGGTTACGGACAGGCTGAAGAAGTACCTGGAACAGCCCCGCGTCACGGTTGTCGTCACTCAGGTGAACAGCCGCCGCTATTTCGTAATTGGAGAGGTGACTAAGGCCGGTGCGTATCCTCTGGTGTCGAACATCACTGTGCTCCAGGGCTTGTCCAGCGCGGGTGGGTTTACGCAGTTTGCAAACTCCAAGAACATGTATGTCCTACGAGTCGAAAACGGCAAGCAGAGCAAGTTGCCGTTCAATTACCACGACGTCGTGAAAGGCCGGAATGCGGAGCAGAACATCCTTTTGAAACCCGGTGACACGATCGTGGTGCCGTGAAAGGACGATGATGATGTATCACACTCGATGGCAAGTTGGTTGTCTGTTGTGGCTGGCTTTGTTCACCGGCGCATCAGCGCAGGACAAAGCCGATGCCCCGGCCGTTCCGGAGCCGCCGGTGTACCAGCACGACGCCCCTGCAGTGGCCGCGCCTGATCAAGCTGGCCCGACCATGACGCCCGACACCCGTCCGCTGACCGGTGCCCAGACACTGACCCTCGGCAGGCCCGATCTGCCCAGTTTCTTTTTGCCGAAACTGCATTTCGCGCAAACCGTGGATTCGAATCCCAACGTTTTCGTGCCGGATTCCGACGTGGGCACGGTGAGCAGCATCACCGGCGAATTCGAGTTGCAGCGCGTTTCCCGCAGCCAGTTGTTTACCATGCGGTACCAGGGCGGCGGAATGTTCAATGCCAATGGGAGCAACGTCGCCATACTCGGCGGGCGATCCTCTAACTTCCAGCTCTTTGGCCTAACGGAGAGATTGGATTTCCGCCGTTGGTCGCTGTTCTTCAGCGATCAAGTCGGTTATACCTCGAGCTCCGCTTTCGGCGGAGGTGCGAATGCGGCTGCTGCCGTCATCGGTCCCGCCGCCCTCGCCGGTGGCGCCAACCTCGCTGGCCTGAATCCCACCCTAGTACCGGCGCAGAATCTGCTGACGCAGGTTGGATCGCAGGTGAGCAACACCGCCGTGGTCGAAACCGATTACCATCTCGACGCGCACAGCACCGTGACCGTCATTGGGAACTACGGCATCCTTCGATCGCCCGACGGGAACCTGATTGAAAGCAACCAAGAGGGGGGCAGCGTCGGATACAGCCGCAATCTCACCGCCCGCGACACCGTCGGTATTAGCTATGGTTTCACGCAATATGGGTATTTGGATCTGCATACCCGGACGCGCAATCACGTCGCGCAATTGGCGTACGGGCGGCGTGTCACCGGCCGTTTGAGCTTGCAGCTGGGTGGCGGCGGCGGCATCTCGGAGGTAGACACTGCCGTCCAGTCGCAAGATCTCACTTTATGGAATGCACAGGCGAACCTGCACTACCTGGCCCATCGCATGGATTTCACGGCGGCCTATGCACGCAACGTCACGGCCGGCTCGGGTGTCCAGCCTGGCGCCAATAGCGATGTCGTATCCGGCGGGTTCTCTCGGCCGTTCCTGCGCCGCTGGCTCACCACCACCAGCGTCGGCTACTCGCACAACTCGGGTCTGATCAATGGTAGTTCCTACTCGACTTTCTTCGCCAACACCGGTGTGGAACGCCAACTGGGTTTGTACAGTGGCGTGTTTGCCAGCTATTCGTTCCAGCGGCAGGCCGGACTGTTGTTTTGTCCAACGTGCGGCGACCAGAGCATTCGGCACCTCTTCACTGTAGGCTTCGACTGGGGATTCCGGCCCATCCGGATGGAATGAGGGCCGCGCAAGCATGAACGTGAGGAATGGAATGTTAGGTGATCGCGAACTCAACCTGCACGACTACCTGGCGATAGCTCGCCGGCGGGTGTGGTGGCTTGTTCTTCCGATCGTGATCGGCCCTCTTCTCGCGGTTCTGATATCGCTCATAATTCCGAATCGCTACACGTCGCAGACAACTGTGTTAGTGGATCAGCAAAAAGTGCCTGACACCTTCGTGAAATCCGTGGTGACCGAGGATTTGAATGGCCGCCTGGCGACCATGCAAGAACAGATCCTCAGTCGCACGCGACTGCAACCGATGATCGAGCGGTTCGGGTTATTCAAAGACGACCAGGGCAAGGTGCCCATGGAAGAGTTGGTGGACCGCATGCGCAAGCTGATCACGGTTACGCCAATTCGCGCCAACGACGCCCGGCGTGGCGATATGCCCGGTTTTTCCATCAGCTTCACCGCCAAGAATGCCCGGTTGGCGCAGCAGATTTGCGCCGAGATCACCTCCATGTTCGTGTCGGAAAACCTCAAAGCGCGCGAGCAGGGGTTGGTGGGGACGACCGACTTCCTGAGCAGCCAACTCGACGAGGCCAAGCGCAAGCTTGACGATCAAGATTCCAAGCTGGCCCAGTTCAAGATGAAATATACCGGCCAGCTTCCTGAACAGGAGCAAACCAACCTGAGCATGCTGGCGACGCTCAACGCCCAACTCGAGGCGACCACCCAGGCGCTGGCTCGCGCCCAGCAGGACAAGACCTATTCCGAGTCCCTGCTGGCCCAGCAGACCGCCGCCTGGCGTGCAACCCGGGTCGGTCTTAACGCGGACACGCTGGAACACCAGTTGTCTTTGTTGCAATCACAGCTGGTCACCCTGCAGAGCAAGTACACCGAAGATCATCCTGACATTATCAAGCTGAAAAGCGAGATTGCGAAGCTCAAGAAGACGATCAGCGAGAGCGCTTCCGCCGGCGACGTCGTCTCCAAGGATGCCAACAAAGCCGGGTTAAGCCAACCTCCGGAGCTGCAGCAGTTGCGGCTGCAGATCCACCAGTTGGAAAGCGTTGTGAAAGAGCGCTCCTCGGAGCAACAACGCATCCGCCAGCAAATCGGACTCTATCAATCCCGCGTGCAGTTGAGTCCAAGAGTTGAGGAGGAATACAAATCGCTGACGCGTGATTACACGACCGCGCAAAAAAACTATGACGACCTGCTGAACAAGAAGACCCAATCCGAGATGGCGACCAATCTCGAACGCCGCCAACAGGGCGAGCAGTTTCGCGTCATGGATCCACCGAATCTTCCTGAAACGCCGGCCTTTCCTAAGCGATGGCAGTTTGCCGCCTTCGGCGTTCTGGGAGGGTTCGGATTCGGTCTCGCTTCGGTTGCGATTCTCGAATTCCGCGATAAGTCCGTGCGCACCGAGAGCGACGTCGAATATTACTTGAAGCTTCCGACGCTGGCCATGGTGCCGCCGGTCGGGGCCGCTGCCGCACGCCGCGCGCCGAAGGGAAAACCGCGATCGAGTCGCGAACCAAGTCGCGCGCGACAAGTGCTGGGGGCTTAACCAATGTACAAGGCATTTTATCGGCTCCGCGCCAATCCGTTTAACGTCAACCCTGACCCGCGATTCCTCTACCCAACGCGGCAGGTTCATGAGGCGCTCTCGTCCTTGGCCTACGGCGTGCAGAGGCGCAAGGGATTCATTCTGCTGACGGGTGAGGTCGGGACCGGCAAGACCACGCTCTTGAACCGGCTCATGGACTGGCTGCGCACCAACCGAATCTCGACCGCGTTCATGTTCAATCCTCGGCTCGATGTTCCCCAGTTCTTCGAGTTCATGCTGAACGATTTTGGCCTGACGACCGAATCGCGCGACAAGGCGGAGATGCTGCAGCGCTTGAACCACTGGCTGCTCGATCGTTACCGGGACGGCGAAACCGCCGTTCTGGTCATCGATGAAGCCCAGAATCTTTCCTTGGAGCTGCTGGAAGAGATCCGGCTGCTGACCAATCTGGAGACTTCCACGGAAAAGCTGTTGCAGATCATTCTTTCCGGGCAACCGGAGCTCGAACAGAAGCTGCGCGACGCCAACCTGCGCCAACTGCGGCAGCGCATTACCCTTCGTTGCCGTACGCATCCGCTGACCTTGACCGACACCGGTGCTTACATCGCGCAACGCTTGCGGATCGCCGGCGCGAATGGCGAGCCGATCTTTAGTCCGGAAGCGGTGAGTAAGATCTTCGAGTATTCGCAAGGCATCCCGCGAGTCGTCAATCTGCTCTGCGAACACGCTCTGATCAGCGGGTTCGTGGACCGCCAGCAGCCCATCGCACCCGAGACAATCAACACCGTCGCGCGCGAGTTCGAGCTGGATGTAGTTTCGCCCATACCTCCCATCCGGTCCGATGGCGATGGCGAGACGCGGCGCCTCATCGACGCGCTGCGGACTTCGCTCGGTTCCACGGAGACAGTGCGTGACGCCGCGATTCACGCAATTGACAGGAAAATCAGATGAGCCGCATTCACGAGGCATTACAGAAAGCAGAGCAGGAGCGCAAGTCGGCCCAGCCGGGAGAACTGTCGGCTAGTGAACTGGCAATTCCAGTCCTGCCCGGCGAGGTGCCGGCCGCCTCAGTTCCTGCCGCCGTGGAACCTCAACTTCCCACTTTGAGACCGGGCAAGATGGAATCCGGCATCGCCGGTTGTGTCCCGGCGCCATGGAAGCCTGACCCGAAGTCGATGTTGTTTTTTGACTCTTCCAAACACTACGAAGTGGGAATGGAGGAATTCCGAACCCTCCGTTCGCGCTTGTTCCAGATCCGTGAGAAACGCCCGCTCAAAGTCGTTTTGGTGGGTAGCGCTTTGCCCGGTGAAGGCAAGTCGTTTGTCTCCGCCAACCTCGCCCAGGCCCTCGCCCGGCAGCACGGTCGCCGGGTATTGCTGATTGACGGCGATCTGCGCCGCGCATCCTTGCACGAATGCCTGGGAGCGCGGGCAACTCCGGGAATGACTGACTACCTTCATGGAACGGCCGATGAGTACGCGGTTCTGCAACGCGGCCCCCTGGACGGGCTGTTCTTTATCCCCGGGGGCACGGAGGTAGCGAACCCAGCGGAGTTGATTGCCAACGGCCGCTGCAAAACCCTGCTGCAGCAGTTGGCACCGAACTTCGATTGGATCGTAATTGACTCGCCTCCCGCAGTTCCGGTGGCTGATGCCAGCATGTTGGCGGAATATTGCGACGGTGTACTGCTCGTCGTGCGCTCCGGCAGCACTCCTGCTGAACAGGCGCAGCGAGCCGCTCGGGAATTCCGTGAGAAGGCGATCGTCGGGGTGGTTCTGAACCAGGCTACGCCGGCTTCGGGTTACAACGGTTCCTACTACAAGGGATACGGCGGCTATGGACATCCCCCTCAAACCGCCGCCAAGCCCTAAGGCCATGGTCTTGAACCCGTAGGTCGCATGGCACGAAGGTGGAGTGCGAGGAGTCATACACTTAAGCCAGAGAAAGTGCGCGGTTTATGCGATCTCGATCTTGCTTAAGGCTATGAATCTGATTGTCGGCAGTGAAGTTAGGCGCTGCCGGAGCATGTTCCTCCCCTTGGTGCAACGTTTTTCACTCCGACAAATTGTCGGACGACAGTTGATATCCGCATTCAGTGCAGGGAAAGATCACTGAATCAGCAACTTGCATTGGATGTTGCCAGGCGGACACATGGTAACGAAGTTGCTCTAGCACTGGTAGCAAGCCAAGTAGTTGCAATCTGAGACGGAAGTTTTTGGGACAACAGGGGGAGGGAGCAGCTTGGCGACAACAGGGCGCAATGCCCGCGGGATGGCGCACAGCCGGAAGCAGGGGCTGTCGGCAGGGTCACAGTCCGAATCGATAAAGGGTGAGAGCACAGGTGTGAATCCTGACCAGGGTACGCAAGGCGAAGGTCGCGTATCCGGCAGCTTGGAGCAGCCGCGGCAATATCCTACGGACGAGTTGTTCTCCGCCACCTACAACGGCAATCAGAATACGGCTCTCAGCAAGCGGTCCTTTGTGAGCGAAGACGAGTTCCTTCGTTTTCTCTGTCTGGAACGCAAGCGGAGCGAGCGTTCGGGCAAACCGTTTCTGGTCATGCTGGTGGAGGGTGGCGCACGGTTCGCGAATGGCGGACGCGATAGCGTCCCGGCGTGCCTTGCCGAAGCTTTGCTGTCGTCAACCCGCGACACCGACCTCGTCGGCTGGTACAAGACGGGCTCGATTATGGCGGTCCTATTCACCGAGATTGCAGATGAGCCCTCGGTGGCAATGAACGTCCTGCTTGCGAAATTCACCGGCCTGGTGGGTAAACTGATCCCAGCCGAGCAGGAAAGTCACGTCAGGATTTCGATCCACGTGTTTCCGGAGCCTCCCAACGGCGATGCGGCCAGGAAAGCGGACCTGACGTTCTATCCCGATATCACCCACCCCATGCGATCGGACGCGACCAGCTCTTGGTTAAAACGGGCCATCGATCTGGTCGGGAGCGCGATCGCCCTGTTGCTGCTCTCGCCGGTTATTGTGCTGGTTGCGGTCGCAGTCAAGCTCACTTCCAAAGGACCAGTGTTGATCCGGCAGACCCGCGTCGGGCAGTATGGCCACAACTTCACGCTCTTGAAGTTCCGATCCATGTATGCCAACTGCGACCACAACATTCACAAGGAATATGTCACGCGATTTATCGCCGGCGCTAACGACGTCCTCCATACCGACAGCAACGGCAACGGCGTTTACAAGCTCACCAAGGACCCACGAGTAACGCCGTTCGGCCACTTGCTGCGGAAGACGAGTTTGGATGAGATCCCTCAGTTCTTCAATGTGTTGCGGGGAGAAATGTCACTGGTGGGACCACGGCCGGCGATGCCTTATGAAGTTGATCGCTACGAGACTTGGCACCGCCGTCGTATGCTCGCCGCCAAGCCTGGCATCACCGGACTCTGGCAGGTGCACGGCCGCAGCCGTACCAGCTTCGACGAGATGGTCCGGCTGGATCTCAAGTACGTGGAAACGGCGTCGCTCGCGTTGGATCTGAAGATCATCCTGCAAACACCGCGTGCTGTCTTCTTCGGCGCCTACTAGCTTCGACCTCTCGCCCACCACGATTGCCTTACATCAAAGTGCGCGGGCACTTACTCTCTACGACTTGAGGAAACAGCTAACCTAAGTCCTGATGGGACTCAATTGCTATTAACGGACTGTGAGAGAGTGACTGTACCGCGTTACGCTCGAGTCCGGAGCAGCGCGAGTTCACGGCCGTCAGCTAATCAGCAGCATCAGAAGTGTTCGCGTTCGCGATGTCACTGCCAAGACCCTGCGGCAAACGCAAATTGTCGCATCCTGTGTCGTGTCCATAATCAGCATTCTCCAGCAGGGAGTAGACAATGTCATCGCCCTGAATCTTGGCGAATGCAACACGCGCCCGATGGCTTCCCTCGCCTTCAATGGCCAACTGTCCACTTCTCGAAACGAGTTTCATCTCGCTTCTTTGCCGCCACCACCGATTCACTTCACCGGGACGGGCGATCCAGACGTTGTTTTCGGATCGTAACTGGTTGAGCGCCGCTAGCAAACACCTGTACGCCGCCCGGGCACGCGTATCGAACAGGTAGTCGGGATGGACAATGAAGCTGATCAGCCCGTTTTGCTCCCGTATCAGATCCATCTGACGACGCCAGAGATCGATCGAGTAGTCCTTCAGGATGTGCCACAGTGAATGATCCTGGGTGGTTGTTACCGGCAACTCGAGCATACGGCCAATGAAGTGCGGCATCACTGTGCAGCAACCGCCACGCTGAGGATCCAGGTGGGCCACGTTCGGAACCGACATGTCATATTCGAAATCCAAATGGTCAAACCAGTCCTGATTCCGATAAAGGACCGCGGACCGGAATCCAACGGCTCCGAACTCGCGCCCGTAATGATTAATTTTTTCAGCATTCTCCTTGAATTTCTTGTAGTGCGAGAACAGCAGGCCATCGTGGTACAGATCCTGCACGTTCACCTCAAACCCTCTCGCCTTCAAGCCAGCGATGTAACCATCCGAGACGTCATATCGTCGCTCGGGCACGATCTGAAACGAAGCCGGAATATTGAATTCCTCGTCAATGTCCATGATGGTCGAGCAAAACTGTTTCCCCGACTCGGCTTCCACGTCGTGGGTCATGATCGAGCAGGCGCTATGACCGTTCGGCCAAAACCAGATAAACGGTACGCTGTCCACTCCCGCTGCCTTTGCCGCGAGCGCCAGCAGCTTCTTCATCAGCATGTCGACGGTCGTATCAACCGGCCAGTTCGGGAAACGAAGCCTGCGCCAATTGCGCAAATAGTACTTTTGCAGCCGGCTGCGCAGACCTAAGCGCAATATAGGTCTGACGAGATAATACAGCCGCCGCGCGAGCTGTTCTTCCCGCGTGGTATACGCACTTGCAGTAGCGCGCAGATATCGCTCATGGGTGAGGTTGGCGACTACTTCGGCAGGATCGAACGGCAAGCATAGTGTGCTTCCCTCAGCCGAAGAATACTTCGAAGCGTCACAGAGCAACTGATCCGCTCGCTTGGAGCGGTATCCGGCCCCCGTCCTGCCGTAGCAGGTGATCCGCGGTCCAAGAGCAAAGTAACCCGAATCCGTGGACAAAGAGCCGGCTGATCGGAAACGCAGAGGAGCTTCGGACGCGTACTTGAAGTATTCAACTACAGGATTCGTCATGCCCATTGGACTCCGGCACTTGCGTGGTCTCAAAGTTCTGTGCAGTTGCTCGTCCTCCCAGTCGCGGGAAAACTCAAACTGCCGGGTAGGATCGGAAATGAGCGGTCAGCAGAGCCGGGCGGTGGTCACGTCTACAATATCGCAGCCGCCGGCAGTCGGGTGTCCCGATCGCATCAGCACCATCTCATGCACGACGCCGGAGTCGAACACACCGGTAATCGAAAGTACGGCCGTGATATGGACAGAAACGTCGGGGCGCTGCACCTTGTGGTTGCTCGGTACCGTGGTCAGCGGCAACGGCACCGTTGGCGACACCAGAATCACTATCACTGCGCAGGCTATAGCAGACGCAACAACGAATTGAAAGCGCCCCCGCATCGCACAATTATCACGGTCGCAAAATCCACGGTCAAGGGGAATCCCAAGGAGATTTCAAGCCACCAGGTAACATTACTTTGGTAACGCGGTCGACTGCACTGCGACAAGGTGGGGCCCGGCCCTGTCCTATGCTGCTCGTCGCGAGCGCCCGCCACGGCGCGGGTCGGCGCTGATCTGGTAGCGCTCCACCTTCGTCGCCGCGCCTAGATTAAAGGCCCGCATCGACATTTCGACGCGTATCGACGGCGCCATGCTGACAGCGAATTCACGCGTACTACCCGATGGCCCTGGTGTAAAATGCCGCGTCGTTCGAGGATGAATTCATGTCCTGCAATCAATGGTTCCGCAGAATCGGGCAAGCAGCGCTCGTGGGCGCGCTCCTGCTGGGCGTGGTTCCTGCCCAGGCTGGTGACCGGGATGACAAGTGTGCACAGAAGATCCGCAAGGCCGAGGCGCAACTCGACAACGCGGTTCGCAAACATGGGCGTCACAGCCGGCAGGCCGAGAAGCGCCGGCAAGAACTCGATCGCGTCCGCGACCAGTGCAATCGGCGCGGCAGGCTCTAGCTCGCTGCGCTACTTCACTTCGCACCCGGGCTCGAACCAATACCGCAGCGCCTTTCCTGCTGCGCTCCCAGTGCGGTGTTCGATAAACTTGACCTTCCGCTCATGGCAAACTTCTACAAAGGGTTTCTCCAGTCGGTAGAACGCTGGCCCGAATCAGTCGCGGTCGAGATCCAGCGCCATGCTGGTGAGATCGAGCGCCTCACCTACTCGCAATTGCGCACCGTGGCCGAAGCCCTCGGTTCGTGGCTGGTCACCAGCGGTTTCGACCGCGGCACGCGTTGCGCCATTCTTGCCGCCAATAGCCCGCGCTGGATTGCGTGTTATCTCGGTACGGTCGCTGCGGGCATGGTTACGGTTCCGCTGGATACCGCGTTTAACGCTGCGCAGGTTGCCAAGCTGCTCCAAGCCAGCGGCTCTTCCCTGCTGTTCGTGGACGCCAAGCACCTGCCCGTCGCCCAGCGCGCTGTCGCGGACAGCCCGATCCGCCTGCTGCTGCTGGAGCCGGCCGAATCTCCGCTGCCCGGACCGGACTTCGACGCCATCGTGAAAGCCGGCTCCGAAGGATTCACTCCGGTTGACGCTGTCGGCGATGAGACAGCCGCGATTCTCTACACCTCCGGTACGACCAGCGATCCCAAGGGCGTGATGCTCACCCACGACAACTTCCACGCCGAAACCGAAGGCGTATTTCGGCTGATTGACATCACCCCGCGCGACGCCATTCTCGGGGTGCTGCCGCTGTTTCACGCCCTGGCGCAGATGGCCAACCTGCTGCTGCCGCTGGCCGGAGGCGCCCGCATCGTATTTCTGGAGTCGCTCAACACCACGGAGCTGCTGCGCGCCCTTCGCGAGCGCGACATTACCTTGTTCTGCTGCGTCCCGCAGTTTTTCTACCTCATCCACGAGCGCATCCGGAAGCAAGCCGGCGCGCGCGGCC
Organism: Terriglobia bacterium; assembly: GCA_020072845.1. NCBI lineage: Bacteria > Pseudomonadati > Acidobacteriota > Terriglobia > Terriglobia bacterium. The sequence goes on along the minus strand of JAIQGF010000003.1, from coordinate 160,868 downwards.
GGCTGGCGGAGAGTGCGTTCGGCTGGATGCTGCAAGTCTCGCGCGTCGCTCGCGGCTTCGGATTGAATTTGGGCAAGCTGCTGTTCCGTCCCGTCCACGCGACACTGGGACCGAAGATGCATTACCTCATCTCCGGCGGCTCCAAGCTGGATGCCGGCATTGCCCGGGATTTTTATGCCATGGGCTTCGAGTTGCTCCAGGGTTACGGCCTCACCGAAACCACCGGCGGCGCGATCGGCACTCCGCCCTACGACAACGTCATCGGCTCCGTCGGCAAGCCCCTGCCCGGCATGGAGCTCAAGCTGCGCGATGCCAAGCCGCCGGAGGACGGCGGCGGACCCGCGGTCGGCGAAATTCTGCTCCGCGGGCCGCTCGTCATGAAGGGTTACTACGCGCGCCCGGATGCCACCGCCGAAGTCATCCGCGACGGCTGGCTGCACACCGGCGATCTCGGCTATGTCGACAGTCACGGCAACGTATTCATCACCGGCCGCGAAAAAGAAGTCATCGTCCTCAGTAACGGCAAGAACATCCATCCCGACGAAATCGAAGCGCACTACCTGAAGAGCCCCTTCATCAAGGAGATCTGCGTTCTCGGCCTGCAGGGGCGGCCGGGCGAGCCGATTGCCGAGCGCCTGCACGCCGTCGTTGTGCCTAATTTCGAAGTGCTTCGTGAGCGCAAGATCGTGAATGCACGTCAGGTGATCCGGTTCGATATCGAGACGCTGTCGGCGCAGTTGCCGAGCACCAAACGCATTCTCGGCTTCGACATCTGGCAGGACGATCTGCCGCGCACCACCACGCGCAAAATCAAACGCTTTGAAGTCGAGCGCCGCGTCAAGGAGGAGCAAGCCGCCGCCCAGGTCGAAGGTGAAGAACTGGCGCGCACTCTGACCGAGGATGAGCGGCAGTGGCTTGCGGCCCCGGACGTCGCCCGCGCCGTCGCCGTCATCACCCGCGCCGCCGATGGGGCCCGGCGGCAGCTTCATCCGCGCGACAATCTCGAACTCGACCTCGGCCTCGACTCCATGGAGCGCGTCGAATTGCTGGTGGCGCTGGAGCGCGAGCTCGGCGCCAGCGTGCCCGATGCGGTGGTTTCCGAGGTCTACACCGTCCGCGAACTGGTGGATGTCGTGCGCCAGAGCGTCGGCCGCAGCGGGCGCGTTCAGGAGCGCGCCGCCTGGGATTCCATTCTCAACATCGATCCGACCGATCCCGAAGTGCTCGCCGTCGCGCGCCGCAAGCCGGTCACCGAGCGCGCCTGGTTCCTGTTCGGCCGGCTCTTCCAACTCTTTGTGCGCGATCGTTTCGGCCTTACCGTTACCGGCGTCGAGAAGCTGCCCCGGCACGGGCCGTGCATCATCTCCCCCAACCACCAGAGCTTTCTCGATCCAGCGGTGCTGGTCAGTGTGCTTCCTTATTCAATCCTGCGCGACGCGTTTTACGTCGGCACCAGCGAGATCTTTGGCAACGGCATCCTGCGCGCCCTGGCCCGTTCGCTGAAGCTCATTCCGGTTGATCCCGACGCCAACCTGGTTCCCGCCATGCGCGCCGGCGCCTACGGACTGCGTCACGGCAAGGTCCTGATCCTTTATCCGGAAGGCGAGCGCAGCATTGACGGCACGCCCAAGGTATTCAAGAAAGGCGCGGCCATTCTGGCGACGCACCTGAAAGTGCCGATCTACCCCGTGGCCATGGATGGATTTTTCGAAGCCTGGCCGCGCGGCAAGGGATTCCAGAAATTCACCCGCCTGCACCTCGCCTTTGGCGACCGCATTGATCCGCCGCAGCAGGTGGACAATCCGGAGCGAACTTACGAATTATTGACGGCAGAACTGAAGGCGCGCGTGATGGAGATGTGGCTGGAGATGCGCGACGGCGGACAGCGCCAGGCTGCCGACTAGCCGCTCAACCACGAGGAACTTGCCAGCTCGCCGGGTCCCATGCCGCGCTTACGGAAGACCTTCACCATGGCGTCCACGACATCGGCGTCGTACTCGATGCCCGCCCGCTGCGAGATTCTTTCCACGGCTTCGGAAGGCGAAATGCGCGAGTCCTTGGCGCTGGTCAGCGAATCGTACACGTCGGCAACCAGCAGAATGCGCGCTTCCAGCGGCGCATTCGGGAGTTTCTGCGAGTGTTCGGCCTTGTCCATGAGCACGTGGTGAGCGAGTAAAAGAGGAATCACGCGCCGCAGCGTGCTGCCCTGGGTCTGCGGCATTTCCCGTCCCTGCTCCAGGTTCGCCTGCAGCTCGTGCAGTTCCTGTACCGACATGTTGGCAGCCTGGTACAGCATTTCATTCGTGATCCCAACCTTGTCAATTTCGTGGAGCAGCGCCGCCGCGCGCACGTCTTCGACTCGCTGCGACCCCAACTCCATCTGCTCGGCGATCTTGCTGGCGGTGAGCGAGACCCGGTAGGGGTGATTCTGGCTGTACTTATTGTCGGAGGCGATGTGCTGCAGCATCATCAGGATCCCTTCATAACTTTGCCGCAGTTCGCGCAAGTGGGCTTCCTTGCTTTCGTACAGCGTCCCCATCAGGTACGCGATCACCACCAGCGTTCCGCCCCAGACCATGAAATCGAACCACGGCTCCTCGGCGATAAACTCAAAATTCCTGCCCCGAACCACGGGATTGAAAAAGGAGATCGCCAGGATGAGAAACACGCTTGCGAACGCGGTCATCACCGCGTGCCGCCGCCCGTAGAAGTACGCCGAAAAGATCGTGGGCAGCACATAGAGGCCGAGCAGCATGCGACGCTCCGCCACCAGCGAATTCAGCAGCAGCGCGATGGCAAACATGCCCAGCAATAGCCAGAGTTCGCGATTCACCGCCCCCAGCCTGCTCATCACGCTCGTCGCGCCGCTCTTCGCGCCCGACGATGGGGACCCGCTTCCGGCCATTGTGCTGACTCCAGTATTCGAAGACATGTTCGTACTCCTCCGCTGACCGTCCTATTTCGCCCTGGGGTGGGTGGCGTCGTACACCTGGATAACGTGCTGGATGGACAATTGCGTGTAGCGCTGCGTCGTCGCCAGCCGCTCATGTCCCAGCATCTCCTGGATCGCCCTCAAGTCCGCGCCTTCTTCCAGCATGTGCGTGCCGAAGGCGTGCCGCAAAGTGTGCGGGTGCAGGTCGGGCGGCAATCCATGCGCGACCGCGATGCTCTTCACGATCCGGCCGACGCTCCGCGTGGTCAGCCGTCCGCCACGGCAGTTCAGCAGCAGCGCCGGCGACGATTTCTTGCGCCGCTTCAATTCCCTCTCGCGTTTCGGCAAGTACGTCGAGAGCGCCGCGCTGGCCGATTCGCCGAACGGCACCACCCTTTGCTTGCTGCCCTTGCCCCGGACCAGGATGGCGCCGTTGGACCAGTGAATGTCCGCAAGATTGATCCCCACCAGTTCCGAGTTGCGCAGGCCGCAGCCGTAGAGCAGTTCCAGGATCACCCGGTCGCGATCCGGAAAGGCGGCGTTTTCCGGCATGCCGGCGTCGAGCACGGAGTTGATTTCCTCAATCGTCGGCACGCGCGGAAGTTTTTTCGGCAGTCGCGGCGTCGCCACCAGCGCTGCCGGGTTTTGCTCCACGATGCCTTCCCGCGCCAGCCAGCGGTACAGGGACCGCACGGCCGCCAGCGCCCGCGCCACCGACGTCTTGCTCAGCCCCTGCTCATAGAGGTGCGACAGGAACCCGCGGACGCGTAAGTGGTCAATGCTCTCCCACTTCTGCTCCCCGACATACTTTGCGAACTCGCCCAAGTCATGCGCGTAGGCATGGATCGTATGTCGCGAGGCATTGCGCTCGCGCAAGCTGCGCAGAAAATTCGCCATGCCCTTCTCGACCGGCGTCTTCGCCGCGCGTCCGCTTTGTCCGTCCTGCTCACCCAATGCGCCAACTCCTAACTACTAACTCCTTCTTTTTGCCCTCGGATGATGGTTCATGAAAACCGTCTTCAGTCGGTCCATCGCCACGTGCGTATACACCTGCGTGGTCGAAATATCGGAGTGACCGAGAATGGTTTGCACGGTGCGCAGGTCGGCGCCGTTCTCCACCATGTGGGTGGCGCAACTGTGTCGCAGCATGTGCGGGGATGCCGGGCGCCCGCCCGCCTGCGAAGCCGCGCGCACCATCTGCCATACCCGCTGCCGAGTCAGGCGCCGCGCCCCGCGCGCGATAAACACCAGCGGGGAACTGCGCTGCCCCGCCAGCACCGATCTCGGCCCGGAAACATACGCCCGCACGGCCTCGACGGCGGCGCGTCCCAGCGGCACAATCCGCTCCTTGTCTCCCTTGCCGCGTACCAGCACGTATCCTTGCTCGATCTTCAGGTCGTTGAGCGCGATTCCGACCACTTCGCTGACGCGCAGCGCTCCGCCGTAGAGCACCTCCAACATGGCCCGATCGCGCGCCGCAATCGCCAGGCGCCAGGCGTCTTCAATCCGCGGCGCCCGCGCTTGCAGCAAGCTTTCCGTTTCACTCCGCGACAGCGACTTGGGCAACACCTTCCATTGCCGCGGGGTGTCGATGTTCAACGTCGGATCCTGCTCGATCATCCCGTCCAGCAGCAGGTATTTGTAGAACTGCCGCAGGGCGGAGAGCCGGCGCGCCACCGAACGCCCGTCGGCCTGCTGGGAAAACCAATGGTCGAGGAAATTGCGCACGTCCTGGCGGCGCGCGCGCAGCAAGGCCCGCGCCGGTTTTTGTTGTTGAAGAAAACTGGCGAACTGCGTCAAGTCGCGGGTATAGGCCTCCACCGAAAGCGGCGCCAGTCCTCTTTCGACCTTCAGGTAGTCGCGAAAACCGGCGAGCACGCGGTGGTTGGGCGCGGAAATTTCCACCCTGCGATTATGTCCGATAACGTGCGCGGGTCGTAATTACTAAGATGGGTTCCCTGGCGGGCAGGAAAAACACGCTAAGCGGCGGCGTTGGATGTTCCGCTTACCGATTCCAGCAATTCCCGCGCATAAAGCGGACTCTCCGGCTGCTCTTCGTGCTTGAAGAACGCGTAGATCTCGCCGGCTTCCGGCAGCCGCTGGCGCATCCTGCCGGCGATCCGGCGCCGCTCCTCCGCCGAGTACTCGGAGCGCCGAAACCGGCAATAACCGAAGTCCGCAGTCAGTATCTCAGGGGTATGCAATTCGTCGGTCTCGGCAAGGCACAGCGCCGCCTGGTGCCGCTTCAGGATGGCGAACACATCCTCGGTGAACCAGGAATCGTGGCGGAACTCGAATGCCGCGCGCAACTTTCGCGGCACCAGCTCAAGGAAGGAATCCAGCAGGCCCAGGTCTGCTTTCAAGTTCGGTGGCAACTGAAACAGCACCGGACCCAGGCGCCCGGCCTGCGCCAGCGGCTGGATGGAATCAACGAATCGTTGCAGCGGTTCCTCCGCGTTTTTCAACCGCCGGAGATGGGTGATGGCCTGGTGTGCTTTGAGTGCAAACCGGAAATGCTTCGGAGTTTGAGCCACCCATGCCGCAATCATCTTTTCGTTGATCAGGCGGCGGAAGGTGTAATTCACCTCCACGGCGTTCAGTTGCGTGGAATAGAACTTCAGGAAGTCCTTCTGCGGCAGCTTGGCGGGATAAAACTGCGGCTTCCATGCCGCGTACGCCCATCCGGATGTGCCTGCGTAGAACGTAGGGGTACGGGTTTGCTCCGGCTGGCTCACGTCGGGATTCCTCGCTGCGCTTCCGGGTCGGATGAGCCACGAACGCCGTAGCTACAAACCCAGATACGCCGTCCGCACCTCGTCCATGTTGGCCACTTCGTGCGCCGGACCTTCCAGCCGCACGCGCCCTTCCGCCATGACGTAGGCATAGTCGGCCAGAGCCAGGGCCAGATGCACGTTCTGTTCGACCAGGACGATAGTGATGCCTTCCTCCTTCAGCTTTTTCAGCGTCAGAAAGAGCTGTTGTGCGAGCAGCGGAGAAAGGCCGAGCGACAACTCGTCAATCATCAGCACAATCGGCTCCTGCATCAGTCCGCGCCCCACCGCCAGCATCTGCTGTTCGCCGCCCGACAGCGTCCCGGCACGCTGGGTGTTCCGTTCCTTGAGCCGCGGAAACAGCGTATAGACACGATCGAGATTGCTGGCAACCTTCTTCCTGGTGCGCGCCGGATACGCGCCCATTTGCAGGTTTTCCTCGACCGTCATGTCGTTGAACAACTGCCGGGCTTCCGGTACCAGCACCAGCCCGCGCTGTGCCTTGCCATGCACCGAAAGATGCGTGACATCCTCTCCATTCAGCAGCACGCGGCCCTTCCACGGCTTCAGCCAGTGCATGATGGTGCGCAGGGTGGTCGATTTGCCCGCTCCGTTGGCGCCCAGGATGGTGGTCAGTTTCCCGGCGCGTACCTTGAGCGAGACACCCCACAGCACCTGCACTTCGCCGTACCCGGATTCGATGTTCTCGACTTCGAGGGCAAATTCCTTCATTGCCCCTCCCGCAATTTGTCGGCAATGTCCGCGCTGCCCAGGTAAGCTTCGATGACCGCCGGATCCCGCACCACCTCATCCGGCTTGCCTTCCGCGATTTTGATTCCGAAGTTCAGCACCATGACCCGGTCCGACACGTTCATCACCGCGTGCATGAGGTGCTCAATCATGATGATGGACACTCCCTGGTCGCGGATGGCGCGGATCAGTTCCAGCATCTTTGCCACTTCGGTCGGATTCAAGCCGGCCAGCACTTCATCCAGCAGCAGCAGCTTGGGTTTGGCGGCCAGGGCGCGAGCCACTTCCAGCCGCTTCTTGAGCGCGATGGTGAGATGCTTTGCCAGCACGTCGGCGCGATCGGCCATGTGCACTCGGTCCAGCACCTGCAGCGCCACTTCGTGCGCCGCGCGCAGGCCCAGGTACTCACGGCCGAAGCAGGCGCCGACGGTGACGTTGTCCAGCACCGTCATTTCGTTCAACGGTTTCACAACCTGAAAAGTACGTGCCAACCCGGCGTGCACCAGTTTGTTGGGCGGCCAGCCCGTGATGTCCTGTCCGGCAAACGTGAACGTCCCGCCGTCGTTGGGATATACGCCGTTGATGATGTTGAACAGCGTGGTCTTGCCGGCGCCGTTCGGACCGATGAGTCCGAGAATCTCGCCTTCGTGGAGGGTAAAGCTGACGTCGGAGACGGCCAGCAGTCCTCCGAACCGCTTGCTGACTCCGCGTCCTTCCAGCAGGACATTCATTCAATCACCTTCCGCGCACGCGGCACCAGTTTGTACAGCCACCCGATCAACCCGCCGGGCGCAAACAGGATGACCAGCAGCAGCAGGCCGCCGGCAATCACCAGATGGAAGTTGGAGAGTTTCGGGGACGTTAGCAACGACGATCGTAATCGCTCGTACAGTCCCGCCCCCAGCGCCGCGCCCACCACCGTCCCCTGGCCTCCCAGCATCATCATCACGATGCCTTCGATGGAGGCAATCAGCTCGAATGCGATCTGGGGATCGATCATGCCGTTCTTGAAGAACATCAGTGCGCCGGCCACCGCCGGCAGGAACGCGGAAACGCTGTAGATGATCGCCTTGTACACGGTGGTGTTGACCCCCAGGACCACCGCCGCGTCTTCATCTTCGCGGATGGCAAACAGCCCCAGGCCGAATTTCGAAATCTTGATCCCCAGGCTTAGGAACAGCGACAGCGCCATCACCCCGACGACAAGGTAATACGTGATCCAGAGCGCGCGCATGGCGCCGCCCAGCGGGGCGTACGATTCAAAGGAAACGTACATCCCGGTGGCACGGCCCCAGGGATCGAAATTGGAGACGAAGGACTGCACCGCCTGCAGAATCCCGATGGTCGCTAGGGCAAAGTACGCTCCGCGCAATCGCAGGATGGCCAGCCCGAACAGCAGGGCGAACAGGCTCACCACCACCCCGGCCGCGAGCGCCGCCACGATCAGCGGCCAGTGGCGCACCGTTGCCAGGTAGAGCCCCACGTAGCCGCCGAGTCCATAAAACACGATGTTGCCGAAATTGACGTACCCGGTGTAGCCGATCATCAGGTTGAGGTTGCTGGCCAGGATGATGGCCACGGCGACAAGAAGAAGGTCCTCCCGCAGTGGAACGTTATTGGTTCGCACCGGGATGGCGATGAACAGCGCCGAAGCAATCAGGATTAGCCAGAACACCGGCCGGCGGACAATCACGCGTTTGCCCTCGCGAAGATGCCTTTGGGGAAGAAGACAAGCACCACGACAAAAAGGCCGAACTCAATCAGCGGCACCCAACTGACGGCGATGAAGGGTGAAACCAGTCCTTCCAGCAGGCCCAGCAGCACTCCCGCGACCAGCGCCCCGAGCGGTTTGCCCAGTCCCGCCAGCACCGTCACCACGAAACTTTTCAGCTCGTAAACCCCGCCGGAAAGAATGGTGAAGGGGAAAAGTGTGGATACCAGCGCACCCGACGTTGCCGCCAGCGCGATGCCGATACCGAACGCGGTGGCCAGCACCGCGGTGGAGGAGATGCCCATCAACTCCGCAGCATCACGGTTTTGGGCGACGGCGCGAATGGCTTTGCCGGTTCGGGTGTGGAACAGGAACAGCTCCAACGCCAGCGCCACTACCACGGCCGAGATCGCCGCCGCGATGTGGTTCCCGGTAAACGTATACGCACCCACCGTGATCCCCGGCAGGCTGAAATTCACGTTGTACGGGCTCGTGCTCCAGATGGCGGTGCCAACGCCAATCACCATCATGTTCACGGAGAAGGTGGACAGCAGGCTCATCAGAGGCGGCCGTCCCACCACCCAGTGCACCGACATCCAGTACACGATCACTCCGAGGACCAGTCCCCCGACGATGACCGGCAATAGCAGGACGTATGCATTGCTGGAGAACCCGGCAAACAGCATATACATGCCGAACATGCCCAGGGCGATCATCGAGCCATGGGTGAGATTGATCACATCCATCACGCCCCAGATCAAGCTCAGGCCCATGGCCGCCAACCCGTAAATCGAGCCGACCAGCACACCATCAACCATTGAGGCCAGTATGCCGCCCATTCCCTACCTCGTCTTGTCCAGGAATTGGCCAGCAGCAAGCGTTGCTACAGCCTTGCCGCTGGCCAGTTTGTGTCATTGGATGGGATAAACCAGGTTGGAGCTCTTGTTGGCAAGAGGCCAGACCACTTCCTTGGTCAGCTTCCCGCCCTTTTTCTGCCACTGCGCGATCACCATGCTGTGGCCCATTTGCAGACCATGCTCACTCGCCGCGGTCGCAAACTTGGTCCGCCCATAAAACGTGGTCGCATCCACCCCGTTCAGTGCGCCGGCTACCTTCTCCGAGTCAAGGCTCCCGGCCTGCTCGATGGCGTGCTGCAGGATCAGGCCCGCCGCATAGCCACCCGCCGACTCATAGCTGGGTTCACCATACTTGGCGGTGTACGCCTTGTTGAACTCCGCCACCGTTGGCCCGAACTGCGGTTTCACGATAACCTGCGGTTCCCATTGCGAGGGCACGCAGATGCCGACGGCGGCATCACCCAATTCCGTCCATTTCGGGCTGTCGGGCGCTACCAACGCCGTGACCATATTCATCTTGGCCTTGCGCGCAAACAGTTGCCGCGCCAGGGTGGAACCGTCGGCGTAGTGGCCGCCGCCCAGCAGCACCGTCGCCTTGGAGGCGGTTACCTTGTCGAGAATGGCGCTGAAGTCCATCGTATTGGGAGGATAGGCCTCGCTGAACACGACGTTGAAGCCCTGCTGCTGCGCATAGGGTTTCGCCGGGTTCACGACCGCCACCGAGAACGCATCGTCTGCGTACACAAACGCGATCGTCGCCTTGGGATCTTTGGCCTTCAGCGCGTCAATCGCGGTCACCAGGTACTGCGTCGCCGGCGCGAACATCTGGAAGAGGTACTTGTTGCCCTGTCGGTAGGTTTTCTCGTCGGCCGCGCCCGTAGTCATCATCACCTTGCCGTACTGCTCCGAAACAATGGACGCGCTGGTGGTCAAACCAGAGGAATAGGGGCTGAACAGGAAGTCGGCTTTGTCTTCCAGGATCAGGCGCGAGTACAACTGCTGCACTCGCTTGGTATTGGATTCGTCGTCGTAGCTGGCGAACTTGACCTGGTAGCTCTTCCCGCCAGCCTTGATGCCGCCCTTGGCATTCACCTGGTCGCGCCAGAGCTCGAAACCGTTGTACTGCTCGGTGGAGTCAACGTTGAGGGCTCCCGTCTTCGATACGGTGAACCCGACAGTGATGGTTTGCGCCTGGGCGGTAAGGCAGAAGAAGAAGAACAAAATGACAAAGAAGCAAACACCGATGCGCTTCACAATAATGACCTCCAAAGACCTTAAATTTCGCCTTGGGTTTATACCATGGCCGACCGCGAGCATACAGGGCTGGCTTCACATTTGCCTGTGACTCCTATCACAGCCCCACTGTTAACCTCGAAGTGAACAGGACACCGGTTCCACGCTGCGGCGAGTGGCGCGTGGCTTCGCTTTGGCCTGAGAGAGCGGGCTTTCTCTGTGACCGTGCTCGCCGGACTCACAACCCGGAACTCGCAGTTGGCGGCTTCCCGCGTTTGACAGCAATTTCCGCCGCAGCGTAACGTTTTACGATTGAATTCGCCCCTCGGAGGTCGCATGCGAAGGCTGCTTTCGTCCCTGCTCGCCTTCCTCTTCTTTGCTTCTGTTCCGCTCCTCGGCCAGGACATTGCGTCGTTGGAAAAACGCATCACCGTCCGCAAGCTGCCCAACGGCCTCACGCTGCTGGTGATGGAGCGCCCCGAAGCCCCCGTCTTCTCCGGGTACACCTTCGTGGACGCCGGCTCGGTGCAGGACCCGAAGAACGAAACCGGCCTGGCTCACATGTTCGAGCACATGGCTTTCAAGGGAACGAAGACCATCGGGACCACCAACTGGCCGGCTGAAAAAGTTGCGTTGCAGAAGGTCGAGCAGGCCTATGCCGCCTACATTTATGAATTCGAGCTACGCGTTGGCCGCGACGACAAGAAGGTCGCCCAACTCAAGAAAGCGTGGCAGGACGCCATCAAGAAAGCTGACAAGTACGTCGTGCGCAACGCCTATCCCCAGATCATCGAGGAAAACGGCGGCGTTGGCATGAACGCCCAGACCAGCGACGACCAGACCATCTACTTTTATTCCTTCCCGTCGAACCGGCTGCAGCTTTGGGCATACCTGGAATCGGAGCGCTTCCTGGAACCCGTCATGCGCGAGTTCTACAAGGAGCGCGACGTGGTCTTTGAAGAGCGCCGCATGAGCACCGAAAGCAATCCCATCGGCCGCCTCTTCGAACAATTCATCGCCACCGCCTTCATGGCGCATCCCTACCATCGCCCGACCATCGGCTGGGCCTCCGACCTCCGCCGCTTCTCGGCCACCGACGCCGAGCGTTTCTTCCACTTCTATTACGTCCCGGCGAATATGGTCGTCGCTGCCGTCGGCGACATCAAGGTGGCGCAAGCCCTGCCCGTCATGGAAAAGTACTTTGGCCGCCTGCCCAAGGCGCCGCAGCCCGTGGAAGATCCCACGCTCGAACCGCAACAGCAGGCCGAGCGTCGCGTCGAGCTTACCGAAACCGCGCAGCCGGTTTACATCGAGGGCTACCATCGTCCCGATTACCGCGATCCCGATGATTCCGTGTATGACGCCATCTCCGACATCATGTCCAACGGCCGCACCTCGCGCCTCTACCGCTCGCTGGTGCGCGACAAGAAGATCGCCGCCGACTCGGCCGGGTTTAGCGGCTGGCCCGGAAGCAAGTATCCGCATCTGTTCGCGTTTTATGCCGTGCCAACGCCCGGCCACACCAATGCCGAAGTCCGCGACGCCATTCGAGCCGAGATCGAGCGGCTGAAGACCTCCGATGTCACCGACGACGAACTCGCGATGTTTAAGACCCGCGCCACGGCAGACCTCATCCGCGGCCTCGGCAACAATGCCGGACTCGCGGCGCAGCTCGCCACCTTTCAGGCACGCTTCGGCGACTGGCGCGAACTTTTCCGCCAGCTCGATCGCTATGACAAGGTGACCAAGGCGGATATCCGCCGCGTTGCCAACAAGACTTTCGTACCCGCCAACCGCACCGTCGGCATCATCGAGAGCACGAAGATGGCTGGCGCCGCGCCCGCCCAGCAGCCGGAGGAGAAACAATGACGCGCACGTTCCTCCGCAGTACGACAGCTCTTTCGCTTCTCTTCCTGGTGACGTCCGCAGTCTGGGCGCAAGCGCCCCCACAAAAAAACGCACCTGCGCAAACCACACATCCTGCAACGGACACAAAAACTGCCAAGCCCGTTACCGGCGCGCCGGCCGCTGGATGGAAGCAGATCCCCATCCCGCCGCTGCCGCCGTTTCACCCGCAGGAACCCCGGCGCATTCAGCTCGCCAACGGCATGGTCATTTTTCTCCAGGAAGACCACGAACTGCCGGTCGTCGGCGGCACGATGCGCATCCGTGGCGGCTCTATCCAGGAGCCCGCGAATAAAGTCGGTCTGGTCGATGCGTACGGCGCCGTCTGGCGCACCGGCGGCACCACCAAGCGCTCCGGCGATGAGCTCGATGACTTCCTGGAAGCGCGCGCCGCCAAGGTGGAAACGGGCGGCGGCGCCGACTCCACCATCATCAGCTTCAATTGCCTGAAGGACAAGCTGGACGATGTCTTCCCGGTATTTCTTGAAGTGTTACGTGAACCTGCTTTTCGTGCCGACAAGCTCGAGCTGGCGAAAACCCAAATGAACACCGACATCGCTCGGCGCAACGACGACATCGGCGAAATCGCCGGACGCGAAGCCGTCCGCCTCGCCTATGGCCGGGACAATCCCTACGCCCGCATCGCCGAATATTCCACCGTCGCTGCCCTCACCCGCGACGATCTCGTCCAGTGGCATAAGACCTTTGTTCACCCCAATAACATCATCCTGGGCGTGTACGGCGATTTCGATCCCGCCACCATGGAACGCCGCCTGCGCCAGGCTTTTGAATCGTGGCCACAGGCGCCCGTCCCGCCCCAGCCGAACATTGTCTTCCACGATCCCAAGCCCGGGCTGTACTTCATCGAAAAATCCGACGTCACGCAGAGCGAAATCCGCATGGTCGCGCTCGGCATCCAGCGCAACAATCCCGACTACTTTTCCGTGGACGTGATGAACGATGTGCTCGGCGGCGGCTTTGCCTCACGGCTGTTCAAGACCATCCGCACCGAAAAGGGCCTCGCGTATTCCGTGGGTGGCGGCGTCGGCGCCTCTTTCAATCATCCGGGCATCTTCCGCATCGCGATGGGGACCAAGAGTCCCACCACGGTTGATGCCATCCAGGCGCTCTATGCTGAGTTGAACGGCATGCTCGCCGCCAAACCGATTACCGCGGAGGAAGTGCGCGAAGCCAAGGATTCCATTCTCAATCGCTTCATCTTTAATTTCGATTCCAAGGACAAGGTCCTCGGCGAGCGCATGTTGTACGAGTATTACGGCTACCCGGCCGATTACCTGGAGCGCTTCCGTGCCGGGATCGAGAAGTCAACCTCCGACGATACCAACCGCGTCGCCCACAAGTACGTTCACCCGCAGCAGTTCGCCGTGCTCGTCGTCGGCAACCAGGCGGAGTTCGGCAAGCCGCTGGCCTCGCTCGGGCCGGTGACGCCGATTGATATCTCGATCCCGCCGCCCGGCGCTCCTGCAGCGAATGCTCCGCAGCCCGCCCAGTCCGACCCGCAAGCGCGCGCGCTGGTGGAAAAATTCGTCAGCTCCATCGGCGGCGCGGCAAAACTCGACAGCGTCAAAGCCCTGCATCAGAAGTTGGTCAGCACGCAGCACACGCCCCAGGGCTCCATCACATTCAACAACGACTTGACCGTACAATTCCCCGACAAACTCCGCGCCGCCGTCACTGCCGAACAGATTCCGGGCGAAATGCTGGTCGTGGTTTCGCCAACTTCAGCGTTCATGAGCATGCCGGGAGCGGGCACGCGCGACATGCCGTCGTCGATGAAGCAGGACCGGCTGAACACTCTGAAGCGCGACTGGATCGCCATCGCGCAACGCGCCGCCGATCCGGCTTACGTTTTCACCCTCGGCGGGACCGAGAAGGTGGGCAACACCGAGGCGCAGATCGTCAACGTCACCGGCAACGGCATCTCCGTCAAGTGGGCGCTCGACCCGCAGAGCGCACGCTTACTGCAGGTCTCCTACCAGGAAGCCGGGCAGCGCGGGCCGGTGCAGCGCGTCATCGGCTACTCAGACTGGCGCCCGGTTGACGGGCTCACCGTTCCCTTCCAACGCAGCGTCACCGAGGATGGCCAGCCCAGCGCGAGCGAGCAGATTCAATCCTACGAAATCAACCCGCCGCTTGACGCCAAGCTGTTCGAAAAACCGGCAGACACCCCGCCGAAATAGACCGGTGCAAGCCCCTGTTTCCTGCGAATTCCTTTCTTATATTTGCGCAAGATTTTGCAGCTTCCGCGGGGCCCGGTTCGGCCAACGAATCTGTTTGCCTTTTTTTTTCAACCGTATAACAACCAGCCGGAGCGGCCAGTGAATTGCTTCCATATGTTCGGGGGGATGACCTTCCAACTCCGCCTACTCAGCCACTTCAGAGGAGAATCCATGACTGCTCTTGACAAGGCCCAGTCGTTCTTGAAGTCGAGCAAAACCAGAACCGCGCTGAAGATCCTGCCCTTTGCTCTGGCAGCCGCCACGGCGAGTGCGGGAACCGTCGCAACCACCAACTTCGCCATGTTTCAGTCGTCGGGCGGTGGTGGTACCACAGTGCCCGAACCAGCCAGCATCATGTTGCTGACTGCTGGTGTGGCGGGTACTGCGGCGTACAAGGTGCTAAAGGGGCGCAATAAGAAAAAGTAAATTCGAGCAGCTCATGCCTCACCAGTCGCCCCGAGTGCTCCTGGTTTTGCCGGAGCTTCCGCAGAACCCGGCCTCGGGGGCTGCTCGTTCGCTCACCAGCATCTGCGAAATACTGGCCGCCGCCGGTTTCGCGGTTCGTTGTCTGGCGGTCACGGCTACAGAGCTGGCCGGAAAACTCGACGTCCGCAAGCACCTTAAGGCGCTCGGCATTGGCTCGCCAATGCCGAGCCCGCCTCACCGCCAGTTGGTCTTTTCGAGCAAGGGCATAGACTTCCGCTTGCTCGACGTCGGCAAACACACTCCCGCCACTTGGGACCGAGCGCATGGCGCGCGCTTCGACCTGTTGTTTGACGACGAGCTGAAGAACTTCCAGCCTGACATCGTCTTCACATACGGCGGCTTGGACCGGGACCGCCAACGACGCAGGCGGGCCCGCAAGCACGGCGCTATGCTGGTTTTCGGGTTGCGCAATGATGCGTACCTGTCCTCTGGTCAGTTGGACGACATCGACGCCTTCCTTACCCCCAGCCGCTACCTGTCCAATCTGTATCGTGACGCTCTAGGGATTGAGAGCACACCGCTGCCGCCGCCCATGGAACTGGAGCAGGTCCTCGCCGAGAACCACGAGCCAATCTTTCTGACCATGATCAACCCGTCTCCGGAGAAGGGAGTGACGGTTTTCGCGCGCCTGGCGGAAGAGCTAAGCAGACAACGGCCGGACCTTCCGATTCTGGTGATCGAATCGCGCGGCACCGCCGGGTTGCTGGGTTCGGTGGCGCTGGCGGGAGGCTTCGACCTGAGGCGGCACGAAAACATCATGGTTTCATCCGCCGTGCCTCAGCCACGGGACATCTACACCCCGACACGAATCCTGGTGGTGCCTTCGCTCTGGCGCGAAGCCGCGGGCCGGGTGGTGCAGGAAGCGCTGCTCAACGGCATCCCGCCGATCGTGAGCGACCGCGGCGGTCTGGCCGAGAGCTGCGCCGGAGCAGGGTTTGTCCTGAAGCTGCCGGAATCGCTGACCCCGCATGACAAGATTCCCGTCGCTCCCGAGGTAGTGCGCCCCTGGGTGGACCTGGTGATACGCCTCTTTGATGACGAAGATTTTTATCAGGCCGAGTGCCACAAAGCGCGGGTGGCAGGCAGGCGCTACCTCCCGCAGGCTTTGACGCCGCAGTATGTAGAGTTCTTCCGGAATGTCCTTGATGGGCGTGCGTAGAGCGCGCCGCATCCCGCTAGCCCGCGAACATGCGCACCAGCAATGCCGGTTCGGTGAGGAATTCGAACTGGTTGATGCGCTCAATCGCCATCCTGATGGTGCGCTCCGACACGGTTTCCACGGTGATCACAAACGACAGCCGCTCCTTCGGCAAGTGCGGCTCCTGCAGCACCGAATCAATGTTGATCTCCAACTCTGCAAGTACGGAGGCCACCCGCGCCAAAATGCCGGGATGGTCGCGCACGCTCAGCCGGAGATACCACTCGCACGAGGTTCCGGAGGTCGTCAGGGGAAGCGCCGAGATCGGCCCGAAGCCGGGCATCGGGTTGCGTCCCGGAGTTTTCGACGCCATTCCCTGCGCAATCCCGATCAGGTCCGCCACCACCGCGGTGCTGGTCGCCGGCCCTCCCGCGCCGCGGCCATAGAACATCTGTGTGCCGCTGCGCTCGCCTTCCACGAAGATGGCGTTGAACACGCCTTCCACTTTGCCGAGCATGGAATTTTGCGGCACCAGCCACGGCCGTACCGTGACCGCAATTCCATCGTCCTGGTGTTCCGCTGCTCCCACCAGCCGAATGCGCCCGCCCAGGCGCCGTGCATATTGTAGGTCCACCTGTGAAACTTGCCGCACGCCGGTGACCGGGATGTCTTCCGGATGCAGCCGCAGATTGAAGGCCATCCTTGCCAGGATGCACAGCTTGTCGCGCGCATCAATGCCATCAATGTCGAGACTCGGGTCCGCTTCGGCGTAGCCGGCCTGCTGTGCCGCTGTCAGCGCTGCCTGGAACTCCAGGCCTTCCGTTTCCATGCGGCTCAGGATGTAGTTCACCGTGCCGTTCAGCACTCCGTATATCTTGATCACTTGATCGCTGGTGGCCGAGCGGCGCAGCGCGCGCACAATCGGGATTCCTCCCGCCGTCGTCGCCTCGATTCCAACCGGCAGGCGGCGCTCGCAAGCGTGTGCCAGGATCTCGTCGCCGTACTTGGCGATCAGCGCTTTGTTCGCCGTCACTACCGGCTTTCCTGAAATCAAAGCCCGGTTGACGACCTCGCGGGGAATGCCGTTGCCGCCGATGGTTTCCACCACCACATCGACATCCGGCGCGGACACCACGTCGGTCCACGACGCACAGGCGCGCGCCCCCGCTGGAATTAATTCGGCAGGGATTGGCGTTCGGCGGCACACCACCGTAACCGCCAGCCGCACTCCACTGCGCTCCTCGATGAGATCGGCGTTGGCCGCCAGCAACTGCGCCGTCGCCTGCCCGACCGTGCCAAACCCGACGATTCCTACCCTGACTTCCTTCACACACCCTCCCCGGCCATGGCCCGTGCCGGCAGTTGGGTCCGGCAAGTACCCTGCTTCGCCATCTTGGTGAAAACCAATTCGCCTGCAAGGCCCGCGGCGCGCAGCCGCTCCGAGACCGCGTCGCCTACCTCGGGCTGCGACGCATCATGCCGCAAGGTGAGCAGCACCGAACTTCCCGCGCCGCTCAGCGTCACCGCCAGGATTCCGGCCTGCCCCGCCAGCGGTTGCAAGCACGGCAGCAGCGGGCACACTTTCGCGCGATACGGCTGATGAAGCGCGTCGTGCTGCGCCGTGCTGAACAATTCGTCGCGCCCGAGCACATGCGCCGCCACCAGTGCCATGGCGCTTTGCAGATTGGCAACCACCACTTCCCGGCCGTACAGCGTCGGCACCAACGCGCGCGACTTTCCCGTAGCCAGGTCGTCGCCGGAAAGAACCAAGAGCATCGGCCGCTCGCGGGCAACCTCAATCCGGCTCGCCTGCACGCGCTTCCCGCGGTCGTTTCGATTGGCCTGCACGATCACGAACCCGCCCAGCCAGCACGCAGCCACATTGTCGGCGTGGCCCTCGAGGCGGACCGCTTCGTCGAGAATCTGCTCGTCCGTCCACGCCAGTCCGCCGAAGTGGACCGCCAGCGCCACCCCCGCCAACCGCGCCGCGGCGGAGGACCCGCAGCCTTTCCCCACCGGAATCTGGTTGTCGATTCTCAGCGCCAGCGGCGCACAGGGCGCCTTCGCGTTGTTCAGCACCTCGCGATAGGAGTCCAGGATCAAGTTGTGCTCGACCTTGCCACACACGTCCGCATCACGTCCGCTCGCGGTCACCGAAAATGACGCCGCCGCCTCGGCCCGCACGCGCAGGTAGAGATCCAGGGCCATCGCCGCCGAATCGAAAGCCGGACCCAGGTTCGCCGAGCTCGCCGGCAGCTTCAGCTCGATCCCGCGCAAGCTGCGATCATGGTTGCTGCCAGCCGCACTCATGCGTCCCCCTGCAACTTCTCCAGCACCGCCATGACTTTCTCCAATTCCGCCTCGACCTGAATCGGAGGACGGCGCCGGCGATCCAGTTCGCTCCCCAGCTCGGTAGCGCGCTCCAACAACTCTCCCGCGTGGAATTTCATGATGTAGTCGGGATCCTTGAGAACATGGCCGGTGAGCACCAGCACCACTTTTTCATCGGCAGCGACGAACCCGCTGCGCAGCAGTTTCTTCAGCCCCGCCAGCGTGACCGCCGATGCCGGTTCGCAACCCAGCCCTTCGGCGCCGATCTCCGCCTTCGCCAACGCAATTTCTTCTTCGCTCACCTGCTCGCAGGTTCCGCCGGTTGCCTCCAGCACCCGTATCGCTTTTCGCCACGACACGGGGTTTCCAATGCGGATCGCGGTTGCCATCGTCTCCGCCTTCACCGGCACAAGACTGCGGCCACCGTGCTCGTGGACCGCCGTGTACAGCGGATTGGCGCCCTTGGCTTGAACGACGGAAAGCTTCGGCAGCCGCGCGATCAGCCCCAGCCGGTGCATCTCCAGCAGTCCTTTGCCCAGCGCGGAAGAATTCCCCAAATTGCCGCCGGGCACAATGATGTGCTCCGGCGGGTTCCAATCCAGTTGCTCCATCAGTTCGATCGCCGCGGTTTTCTGCCCTTCAATGCGGTACGGATTGATCGAGTTCAGCATGTACATTGGCATCTTGCGCACCAGCTCCATCGCCACCCGCAAGCATCCGTCGAAGTCCGTCCGCAGTTGCAGCGTGACCGCGCCGTATTCCACCGCCTGCGACAATTTTCCCCACGCAATCTGTCCTTCCGGCAGCAGCACCAGGGCCTTCAGCCCGGCGCGCGCCGCATACGCCGCCATCGACGCCGACGTGTTGCCCGTCGACGCGCACACCACCCACTGGTACCCCCGCGCGTGCGCCACCGATACCGCCGCCGTCATCCCTGTGTCCTTGAAAGAGCCCGTCGGATTCATGCCCTGGTGCTTCGCCAGCAGCGCCCGCATTCCCAGCCGGCGCGCCGTTTGCGGCATCGCATACAGCGGCGTATTGCCCTCCGCCAGCGTGACTACCTCATCCAGCGCTTGAACAATTGGCAGCAACTCCCTGAAACGCCAGACTCCGCTACGGTCCACCTGGGAGCCGGAAAGTTTTCGTTCGCGCCACTTCGTCTTGAATCCTTCCGCAGAAGGACGACCCGCGTCCGATTCCCATGCCGGATAAATCACTTCCAGCAGCTCGCCGCATTGGGCGCATCGGAAATCCGGCTGCGGGTCATCCTGAATCGCTTGGCAGCCGCAACACCGCAGTTGCGCTTCGGCGCTCCCCTCAGCAGCAGCGGCTGGCATGGGTCTGTTCATCGTCATCTCCGGATTCGTAGGCGTGAAATGGCTGCCCCGCTGCGCCCAGAAATTCATCGTGCACGGCGCGGATCACCACCGGCGCAGAAGCCGCTGTCACCGCGAAGCAAATATTGATTTCGCTGGCGCCCTGCGCCACCGCAATCACGCTGACCCGGCAGCGCGCCACGGCAGTAAACAAGCGCGCCAGCACGCCGACTTTGCCCTTCATCGTCTCTCCCAACACCGCGATCACCGCCACATCGCGCTGTACCGCGATCGGCGCCATCATGCTGTGCTTGATCTCGGTGCGGAACACCCGCTCGGTCACGGTCAACGCGCGTTCCAGATCGTGCTCGCGAAATACCAGGCCGATGGCGTTTTCCGAAGACGACTGCGTCGAGAATAGTACGTCGATGCGCTCGTGTCCCAGCCCCAGGAACAGCCGCCCGAACAGGTCCTCGAAGTGGCCTCCATTGGGCATGTTCAACGTGATCAATGCCGCCGGACTGACCGACGTGACCGCCTTCACCACGTGCCCGTTCCCTTGCGTCTGGGCAGCGATCCGCGTTCCCTCGACCTGGCGGCAAAACGAGTTCTTGATCAGTACGGGGATCCCGTGCTCCAACGCCGGGCGAACCGCTTTGCGGTGGATCACTTTCGCGCCGTAGTACGACATCTCGATCGCTTCGGCGAAGGTGATCTCCGGCAGAATGGCGGCGCCGGGGCAGATGCGCGGGTCGGCGCTCATGACGCCGTCCACGTCGGTCCAGATCCAAATCTCGTCGCAGCTCAGCGCCGCGCCCAGGATCGTGGCCGAGTAATCCGACCCTCCGCGGCCCAGCGTCGTCGGCTGCCCGGCGGCCGTCCCACCGCGGTAACCCGTGACGACGGGCACGGCGCCTTCGCGCAAGACGGGCAGAAGACATTCGCGGCTGAGGTGAGTCGTCGCCTCCATGTCGGGACTGGCTTCCCCGAAATTGTCATTGGTAATCAGGAGACGGATCGAGTCGAACGGTCGCCCATCCATTCCGAGTTCGCAGAGTTGTGCGGCAAAGATCGGCGCCGACATCCGTTCTCCCATCGCCAGCGCAACATCCAGCACCTGCGGCGTGGCCGCCCGCAGCATGAGGAGTGCGCCGCACACCTCCCGCAGTTCCCGCAGCACTTCCCCAATCGCGGCCATGACCATTGCGCGCCTGTCGCCGCCAAATAGTTCCTCGACCACCTCGCGGTGGCGGCGCTCAATGCGTTCGAGTCTTGCCTCCGAGCTGTCGCGATCCCCGGCGCAAGCCGCATTTACAGTCTCAATGATCAAGTCGGTGATCCCGCTCAGCGCCGAAACCACGACTACCACGGAATGCTTACCGCGCTCGTCACGGACGATGTGCGCCGACTGCCGAATTCTTTCCGCCGACCCGACCGAGGTCCCTCCGAATTTCATCACTAACGAACTCATCGCCTTCCCCGTTTCTCAAAAGTGTGCAAGAACAGAAAAGCCACCTGCGCCGGCGGCGGAGGTGGCTTTCAAACCCTGATTCTGGCTGAACTACCTCATCCGCCGTGCGCTCCTGTAATAGTTGTTGTTGTAATCGTTGATGTCGCGCGGACGAGCCCGAATTCCGGCGCTTGCGTCGGACCAACCAGGCGGATTAGCAAAGTGCGGTTCAAATCAACGTCCAGTATTTGTTCACAGTATCGTTGTTCAACTTCGTCTGTCAATCGCAAACCAGCAGTACAAGAGGTCATCGCCCGTCGGTTACCCTCAAATCTCCAGGATGACCGGCATGATCAGCGGCCGCCGTGACGTGCTCTTCACGATGAACCGCTTCAGGTCCTGCCGGATCTTTTCCTTGATCACGCCCCAATCGCGCTTCTCTTCCTCGGTCGATTGCTCCAGCGTGTCCATGATGATCTGGCGTGCTTCGGCCATCAGACCGTTGTCGGCGCCCGCCGCCGCGAAGCCGCGCATTACGATCTCCGGCGCCGACTCGATCTGCCCCGTCAGCTTGTTGATGGCGATGATGGGCAGCACGATCCCGTCCTCGCTGAGATGCCGCCGGTCTTTGATGATGAGGTCTTCCACCACGTCGCCGCGCGATCCCGAATCAATGCACACCCGCCCCACCGCGACGCGCCCGGCCTTGCGCGCGCCCAGTTCGTCGAATTCCAGCACGTCGCCGCTCTCGATCATCATTACCGATCCGACCGCGCCCAGCATGCTGCCCGCCAAATCCGCGTGCCGCTTCAGTTGCCGGTACTCGCCGTGGATGGGAATGAAATACCGCGGCTTCACCAGGTTGATGAGCAGCTTCAGCTCCTCCTGGCTGGCGTGCCCGCTGACGTGCACCGGGGGATGCGATCCGTCCTCGTAAATCACGTTGGCGCCGCGCCGGTACAGGTGATCGATCATCCGGTAGATGGACTTTTCGTTTCCCGGAATGATGCGCGACGACAGCACCACGGTGTCACCTGGCTCGATTTTCGCGTGTTTGTGATTGTCCACCGCCGCGCGCGACAGTCCCGACATCGGTTCGCCCTGGGTTCCGCTGATCAGCACCATCACCCGCTCCGGCGGGAAATTCTTGATCTCCCCGGGATGAATCAGCAGCCCGTCCGGCACTTCGATGTATCCGAGATCCTGCGCGATCTCGGTGGAGTCGTTCATGCTGCGCCCCACCAGCGCCACCTTGCGCCGGTGCTGGTACGCCATGTCAATCGCCAGCTTGATGCGGTGGATGGAGGAAGAAAAACACGAAATGAACAGCCGCCGCGGCGTGCGCGCGAACACCTCGTCAAACTTGCGCCCCACCGCCCGTTCGCTCGGCGTGTACCCGGTGCGCTCGACGTTGGTCGAATCCTGGAACAGCGCCAGCACGCCTTCTTTGCCGTACTCCGCGAAGGTATGCAGGTCGAACAGCTTGTTGTCGGTGGGCGTGGGATCGACCTTGAAATCGCCGGTGTGGATGATCACGCCCAGCGGCGTGTGGATGGCCAGCGAAACGCAGTCCACCAGCGAGTGCGTCACGTGGATCGGCTTGATCTTGAACGGCCCGATGGTGACCATCTCGCCGGGACGCATCTCGATCAGAGTCGCGTTGTCCAAAAGCTCGTGCTCGTCGAGCTTGTCCTCCACGTACGCCAGCGTGAACTCGGTGCCGTACACCGGCACGTTCAGCTCCGCCAGGATCCACGGCAACGCGCCGATGTGGTCCTCGTGGCCGTGCGTCAGCACGATCGCACGCACGTGCTTGCGGTTCTCGATCAGGTAGGCGATGTCGGGAACAACGATGTCGACCCCGAGCAATTCCGTCTCGGGGAACATCAGGCCGGCGTCAATGACGATGATGTCGTCGCCCCAGCGCACGGCCATGCAGTTCATTCCGAACTCGCCGAGTCCGCCCAGCGGCACGACATGGAGCTTTCCAGTAGGCATGTGTAAACCTTGATGCTAGCACAGCAGGTCGCGCAGGAGTCCGTGAGGTGAAGCGCGTTCGCCCTCGAACGCGGCAGGACGACCGGTGTATGCTGACAATTGATGCCAGAAGAGAAACCATCCTGGCTCCGGCTGCGCGTCGAAGATGGCCTGCGCCGCGGCCTCACCCAGGCCTACGAAACCGTCAAGGTGGACCCGCAGAAGTTCCTTCTCCAACTCCGCACCGCCTACGGACTGCCGATCAGCACCTACGACGGCGTGTTCTCCGTCTCCGAGGAGCAACTCGACCTTGTCGCCATTGACGTGGTCCGCTCAGGCATGAAGGTCGCGGCAGTGGAAGGCGCCGGGTTCGGCCTCGGCGGCCTGCTCACCATCGTTCCCGACCTCAGCATCCTCGCCGGCATCACCATCCGTACCATCCAGAAGCTCAGCCTGATTTACGGCTTCCAATTTGCCACCGATGCGGAAGTGGCGGATCTGTGGGTCGCCGCCGCCAGCGCCGCCGGCGTGGACATCAGCCGCGAATTATTGGAAAAGGAAGTGGTGAACCGGTTCGTGCCGCGCGTGATCCAGCGCATCGCGGTGCAGGCCAGCAGCGACGTGGTCGAGCGCTGGGCCGGTCGCCTGATTCCCGTCCTCAGCTCCGCCATCGGCGCCACCCTCAACTATTATTTCGTGCGCACCTGGGGACGCCGCGCCATGACCCACTTTCGGCAAAAACACGATCTGAGGCGCTCCCGCCTCACGCTTACGCAGCCGATCACGCCAGGCGCGCTGCCGCCCGCACCATAATGTGCGCGACTTCAACCGCCTATCAAACGGGCACTCGGTCGAGTGGCACAATGAAATGGATTCCTGTCACCTGTTTGCCTTGCAAACGCGCGTCATTGGTGATGAACAGGTCCACGCCGGTCGCGGCGGCGCATGCAAGTTGGATCGCGTCCGGCGCGCGAAGCGAACGATCACACCGCAACCGCGCATAGATTTTCGCAGCGTTGGCATCAAAGGTAAGCAGAACAGAGGTCGCGGACACAGCCGCCTCGTATTTCTTGCAGAGCTCTGTGTCCCCTTGCTCGATCGGCTTCACTAGAAGTTCACCGAGGGTCAGCGTCGAAGTCAGCAATTGGTCGCCGCGCGCTAACATTCTGGCGCGAAGCTCGGTTGTCCTATTTGAAAGTTCGCCATACCCTTCAAACAGGTAGATAAACAGATTCGTGTCCCAGAAGATCCGGCTCATTGCCAGCCTTCCCGGAGCCGGCGCACGTAATCGTCGGCGGACTCGCGGGCCCAGAGTTCCTTGCCCGATCCAGCCAAAGACAGGAGTGGGTCGGAATGCAGAGCGCTGCTCGATGCCGCTGCACACCAGTCGCGGTACCAGGGAAGCAAGCCACCGTACCCCGCGGGTAGATCTTCTCGCTCGGGTACGCTCTTGGATCCTTCACGATCTGGATGGTATGCGTCACCCGGGCGATAAAGGCGACGACGCCCAGCCGTCGTTTCGAACAGCATGCGGTAACGACCCGGGTTGGGTGGGCGGTTGGCCACGCAATGTTGGACCACATGCACATATACACCAGGCCGAAGTGGCGCACAGAGCTTCTCCCGTTGCGCTCGCTCGACAATCTCCTCAATCGAAAAATCGCTCCGGTCGGGATGCTCGCGATGCAATAGTGCGGTCGCAATCCACACCTCGTCTGCAACTTTCACCTTGGCCGCGTTCGAGATTGAAGCGGAACTCTGCATAATCTTGCTCCCGTAACATAAGGTTATAACATTATTACTTGGTATTTTTGAAATATCAATCAATTAATACTGCAAGGCGCTTCGAAAACGCTTGGTTTCATGGATTGGCTCAAAAGAGTTTTCAGTTGCGCACGAATAGCGGAACTGTTGAAGGATCGGCCGCTCTGTACGTGTCACTTCAGGGAGTCGGAATCACCGCCACCGCTTCCGCCGAGCGGTCGCTTTCCGCCACCGCATTGGCGGCTGTGACGGTGTAGTAATACGTCTGTCCAGACAGCACGGCGGTGTCCAGGTAGTCGGGATTCGCGAGCAGCGCGGGGTTGAGCTTCACATAAGGCCCGCCCGATTGAGATCCGCGATACACGTTGTAACCGAGGACGTCAGTCGCGCTGTTCCGCGCCCAGGTCAACTGAACGGAATGGGCGACGGTATTTGTGACGGTGGCGGCAGAACTCGCCGGGTTTGCCTGCTGGCCACCACCGCAGCCCAACAGCAAGAACAACACTAGGATGGAAAAAATTGTGAGGATGTGCGCGGTCTTCCCGCCAGGCGGTCTACGGCACTCCATGCCCTACCTCTGCGGCGCCGCTGAATGCCCCACAACCGTCCGCGATCGAGTGGCAGGACTCGATCCGCAGCCATCATTTGCGCGCGGTGCCGCTCACATTCTGCGGTTGCGCATGCTCAGCTGACGTCAGCGCGACGGCAGAATTTACATTTAACACTTTGGGTCTTATTGAGGCAATTGCAGTTCAGGTTCCATTCCCGCAATCCGGAAAAACCGGCTGCGAACACGCAAACGCTCGCCAAATGGGAGTAAAAGATTCAGAGTTGAAGAACTTTTTGCCTGCTTGACTGGCGACTCAGAACAGCCGGAGTTGCTCCTCAAGCAGCGGCATCTCGACCGCGGGCTCTTGGTGTTTTGTTGTCTTCGCCCGCGGCGCCGCGCACGGCTCACCCGCCGACGCTTCCCTCTCCAAGCGATCGCGGTCCGATTGCGTCCCGATCTTATGCTTCTGCCGCAACTTCGCCATCAGTTGCGAAATCCGCTTGCGATATGCCGGACCCAGGTGCGCGCGCGCTCCATAACGCTCGCGATAGTTCTGCGCCAAGTGCGGAAATTCCTTTTCCAGCCACGGAAGGAAAATCGCCGCCGAGCACGGCTTCAGGAAAAGCGCATTGGCGAAGATGTACCGCCCGCCCGCCTCTTTTGTCGCCTTCACCAGGGCATCCAGGTCGCGCGCCGAATCCGTGATCCCCGGAATCACCGGCGCGCAGATCACGCCTGCCGGCACCCCCGCCTGATTGAGCTTTTGCACCGCCTTCATGCGCAGGTCGGGACGCGGCGCCCGCGGCTCGAGAATTCGCGCCAGGTCTGTATGCAGTGTCGTGATCGTCAGGTTGACAAACAGTTTGTTCCGCCGTGCCACCTTGCCCAGTAATTCCGTATCGCGCAGCACCGTGTCTGACTTGGTGACGATCCCAATGTCCAATCCGCGCTGCTCGGCAAACACTTCGAGGACGGTTCGCGTCACCTCGAACCGCCGCTCCGCCGGCTGGTACGGATCGGTCGCCGTGCCAATCGCAATCTCCTCGCCCGGTTTCACCTTCCGCAGATCGCGCCGCAACAGCTCCGCCGCCCGCTGCTTCACGTAAATCTTGCGTTCGAAATCCACGCCGTCGCGCATCTCCATGAACTCGTGCGTGTAGCGCGCGTAACAGTACTTGCAGGCAAACTCGCAGCCGCGATAGGGGTTGATCGTCCAGGTGAACGGCATCCGCGGCGCCGTGCAGCGGTTCAGCAGCGACCGCGACGCCAGCGTGAAAAACTCGACGTCGTGGCCCTCCGAAATGGGCTCGCCCTCCGCCGCCAGCCGCGCGATGCCCACCAAAGACGATGCGGGTTCGCACGGTTCGAGCAGGAGAAGTGAACTCATGTGAAATCCGGAGCGGGAGATATTCGCCTTTTCTTCGCTGCAATAGATTATCCGCAGCCGGCCCAGGTTGTCAAAACCGGACCGCCCCGGAAGGCGTCATCCTGAGTCGCGCCGGTCTTGCGCGACTCAGGATCTATGCTTTTCCGCTTTGCGTCCATCGCGTCCTTTGCGGTTCAATGGTCGTTTCAACATGGTCACCCTTGACGACATCACTCTCGCCGCCTCGCGCCTGCGCGGAATCGCCACCCGCACGCCGCTCCTTGCCTACCCGCGCCAGCAGCCCGGCCGTGAGCTCTACCTGAAACCTGAGAGCCTGCAGCCCATCGGCTCCTTCAAGCTGCGCGGCGCCTACAACAAAATCGCCTCGCTCGCCGACGCTGAACGCCGCCACGGCGTCATCAGTTACTCCAGCGGCAACCACGCTCAAGGCGTCGCCTACGCCGCCCGCGCCCTGGGCGTGAAAGCCGTCATCGTCATGCCCGACAATGCGCCGCAAATCAAGATTGACAGCACGCGGGCGCTCGGCGCCGAAATCGTCTTCGTCGGTCCTGCCAGCTCCGAACGCAAAGCCAGGGCCGAGGATCTCGCCCGCGAGCACGGCTACGCCATCATCCCGCCTTACAACGACGAAAAAATCATCGCCGGCGCCGGCACCGCGGGTTTGGAAATCCTCGCTGACCTGCCCGATGCCGACCTCGTCCTGGTCCCGGTCGGCGGCGGCGGCCTGATCAGCGGCATTGCCTCCGCCTTCAAGCTCAGCGGCTCGCGAGCGAAAGTCATCGGAGTTGAACCGGAACTCGCCTCCGACGCGCAGGCCAGCTTCCGCTCCGGCCGCATCGTCGAATTTTCCGCCGACCAGACTGCGCGCACTCTCGCCGACGGCCTTCGCACCCAGTCCGTCGGCGAAATCAATTTCGATCACATCCGCCGCTTCGTGGACGATATTGTCACCGTCTCCGAATCGGAAATCCTTGCGGCCATCCGCACCCTCGCGCTCGATGCCAAGCTGGTCGCCGAACCCAGCGGCGCCGTCACCTTTGCCGCTTTCCTCTTTCGCGCCGACCAACTCCCCCCGGCGCGCAAGACCGTTGCCGTCATCAGCGGCGGCAACATCGACCCCGCCCTCCTAGCTCGCGTCCTGTCCGACTTGCCTCACTCATGACGTTGGAGCGTGTTCGCCCTCGAACGCGCAGTGTTGCGCTTCCCTGCTGCTAGAATCACATCACCGCAGGAGTTCACTGATCATGCGATTCCGGCATCATCTCCTGATCGCAACGCTGCTGCTCGCCGCGCCTCTCTCGTTCGCCGCCGCCGAGCGCGGCGTCATGGTGCGTGTCGCGCAAATCTACCTCTCGCCCGACGCCAACGCTCCCAGGATCGCCACCATCGATCGCGGCCGTGAGGTCGCCGTCATCGAGAAATCCCGCGACTGGCTCCACGTGCTCGCCACTCTCTCCGAGCCCACCGAACTCAGCGAAGGCCGCGACATCAGCGGCTGGATTCTCGACAAAGGTGTGGTGCGCGCCAGCACGCCCAACGGCGACAAGGTCCTGTTCGGGGAAGCCGTCGCCAGCGAGCAGGAAGCCAGCCGCCGCGGCGGGCGCAAAGGCGCCGATAAGGATGCGCTCCGCCTCTACTACCGCGCCGCCGAATACTTCCCGCAGTCGCCGGTGGCGGGCGAAGCGCTGTACCGCGCCGCCGACATTCGCTGGCAAATCGAGCGCGCCGACATTTTCGGACGCCCCTCCGGCCGTGGAGCTCCCAGCAGCCGTCTGTACGGCATCAACGAAGACCTGATGAAACAGGTGATCAAGAAATTTCCCCACAGCAAGTGGGCCGACCTCGCCGCCTTCGACTTGCTCGACAACAAACTTTGCGGTGACTGGCAGGGCGAATCCAAGTGCCCCGAAAAGGAAGCCGAAGTTTACGAGAAATACGCCGACGAGCATCCCCAGTCGCCGGTCGCCGCCGAAGCCCTGTACGACGCCGCCTACCGCCGCTCTGCCCTCATCGAGCTCTACAAGAACGACGGCAAGTCGAACCGCATCGGCGACGCCAAAGCCAAGGCCGTGGCCCTGGCCCAGCGCGTCATCGCCAATTTTCCACAAAGCGACTGGGCCAACCGCGCCCAAACTCTGTTGTATAAATTGGAGCAGGGAATCCCCACCTACGGGACTGCAGTCGAGTAACTGCCCCTATGAGGTAACCGCCCTTATGAGATTGTCATTCCGAGCGCAGCGAGGAATCCGCTTTTGAACCATTACTTGCTGTCCGTCCTCCTCGGCATCGTCGAAGGCCTCACCGAATTTCTTCCTGTCAGCTCCACCGCGCACCTGCGCATCGTCGAAAAGGCGATGGGGCTCGACCTCGCCAGCGGCTACTGGAAGATGTACTCCATCGTCATCCAGCTCGGCGCCATTCTTTGCCTGCCCATCTACTTCCGCGCCCGCCTCAAGGAATTCATCAAGACTTTTCCCCAAGGTCCGGACGGCCGCCACAACCTGTGGAACCATCCCCTTACTCTGACTGGCGTCGCCTTCGTGGTGACCGCCGGCCCGGCCTACCTATTGACCAAGGTTATCGGCAAGAATCTCGAGAGCCTCTACGTCATGGCCACTTCCCTGATCGTCGGCGGCATCGTCATGTGGGTCGTGGACGCCGTGTACGGCGCGCCTCGCATCCTTCTCAACTCGGGCAGGGCGCGCGCCCTCGGCGCCGCCACTGCGGGCTACCGAACGGAGAGCATTTATCAGATGACCCTGGCGCAATCCATCTGGATCGGCGCCTGCCAGATCCTCTCCGCGGTCTTCCCTGGCACCTCGCGTTCCATGTCAACCATCGCCGCCGGACAAACCGCCGGCATGTCGCGGCCCGCCGCGCTTGAATTCTCCTTCCTGGTCTCGATTCCCACCATGATCGCCGCCACCGGGTACGACCTGCTGAAATCCCTGCGCCACAAGGCGGGCGCGGGCGGCGAAATCGGCATCGCCCCACGCGACCTGCACGAATGGATTGTGCTCATCATCGGCTTCGTCGTCTCCTTCATCGTCGCCTATGTGGTCGTCGCCTGGTTCATGCGATGGGTCCGCCAGCGCGGCTTTGCCCCTTTCGCCATCTATCGCATCCTCCTCGGCCTCGCCGTCTTCGTGTGGATTCTCAAATCAGGTGGCTGAGGATAGTCACGTGAATGTCCGAACCACCCGCTCCCTCCGGTTTTGAACGCATATTAAACGAGTGTCATCCTGAGCGAGGACGCGGCGGTTTCTTTCCTTCGTTTTCCTCTGTGTCCTCTGTGGCTAAACCGGCCTTCCGCCTTGTGCCTGATCGGTTACCCACCCGAAATTTCATCCCAAATCCCCGAAAAACCTGCCATAATTGCCCTGCTCTGGCTGTCGCACCTCGCGATACGCCACATGAAGGTTTTCTCTCAGGTCTTCACCCCGACGAGCAATCGCCGGCTGAACGAGCTTGTCGGCTTCCTCCTGCTTGTCTCCGCGCTCCTCCTTTTCCTCGCCATCGCGTCCTATTCTCCGCTCGACCCGTCGTTCAACACCGCCTCCGCGCCGCTGCCTTCGCGTCCGTCGCGCAATTGGATCGGCATTGTCGGAGCCTACGGCAGCGACCTCTTGCTGCAATTCGCCGGGATCGCTGCTTTCCTGATGCCGGTGTTTCTCGGCCTGCTGGGCGGGCGCTGGTTTCGCTCGCGCAAGGTCGAGTCGCCGGCAGCGCGCGTCCTCGGCGCAGGCTCGCTGCTCATTTTTGCCGCCGCCTTCCTGGGACTGCTCCCCTGGCACTGGCGCTGGTTGCACGCCATCCCCATCGAGGGCCTGCTCGGACGCGTCGCTGCCGATGTTCTCATTCACTTCTTCAACCTGATCGGCGCCTATCTGGTTTGCGCCAGCGCCATCGCTGTCGCCCTCTATCTGTCGACCGCCTTCTCCTTCGGGGCGCTCCGCCTGTGGCTGGAGACGCGCTTCGCTTTCGCCTTCGCCCTGCGTGATCGCTTCCAGGATTGGCGGGCGGCGCGCGCCAAGGCGCAAGCTCAAAAGCAACTGGAGAAGCGCCGCGCCCAGCAGAGGACGGTGGTCAGCACGCAACTGATGCAGGCCCGGCCCGCGCCTGCCGAGCCGGTCAAGACCGGCATCGAGAAAGAACTCGCAGCCACCGCGCCGTCTCCGCTTTCCGGTGCCGTGCCGCCCGTGACCTTCACCCCCGACGGGCTCGCGCTCGTCCCCGAAGTCACCACGCGCGCCGACAGCAATCAGAAGGCGAAGACCACCCTGCCGCGCATCGCCGGCGGCTTCAAGCTCCCGTCCAGCGCCTTGCTGCATCGTCCCGACGAGCAGGCAACGATCCACGAAGATGAGCTCAAGACGCTGGCCACCGTGCTCACCGCCAAGTGTTCCGAGTTCGAAGTGCACGGCTCGGTGACCCAGATCAACCCCGGCCCCGTGGTCACCACCTTCGAGCTCAAGCCCGAGGCCGGCATCAAGTACAGCCGCATCACCAGCCTTTGTGACGACCTCTGTCTCGCCCTGCGCGCCGAAAGCATCCTCATCGAGCGCATGGCCGGCAAGTCCACCGTCGGCATTCAAGTCCCCAACCGCGAGCGCGAGACCATCTGGCTGCGCGAGTGTGTCGAATCGCAGGAGTTTCTTGGCAACAAATCCAAACTGACGATTTCCCTCGGCAAGGACATCAACGGCCGCATCGTGGTCGCCGACCTCGCCTCCATGCCGCACCTGCTCATCGCCGGCTCCACCGGCTCCGGCAAGAGCGTGGCCATCAACGCCATGATCATGTCCATGCTGTACAAAGCCACGCCGGAGCAGGTTCGCCTCATTCTGGTGGACCCCAAGCGCCTCGAACTCGGCGTCTACGAAGGCGTGCCGCACCTCTACACCCCGATCATCACCGAGCCCAAGCTCGCCGCCAACGCCCTGCGCAATGCCGTGCGCGAGATGGAGCGCCGCCTCAAGCTGCTCGCCGAAAAAGGCGTACGCAACATTGACCAGTTCAACAAACTGTACGAAGGCGACAACACGCTCAGCCTGTTCGGCGAGGAGGAACGCGAAGGCCCCCTGCCCTGCATCATCATCATCATCGACGAACTCGCCGACCTGATGATGCTCGACGGCAACAACGTCGAGGAATCCGTCACTCGCCTCGCCCAGATGGCGCGCGCCGTCGGCATTCACCTGGTGTTGGCGACGCAGCGCCCTTCGGTGGACGTGATCACCGGCTTGATCAAGGCCAACTTCCCCGCCCGCATTTCGTTCCGCGTCGCCACCAAAGTGGATTCGCGCACCATCCTCGACGCCAACGGCGCCGAGGCCCTGCTCGGACGCGGCGACATGCTTTATCTCCCCTCCGGTTCGGCGCGCGTCCATCGCTTGCACGCCCCGTTGGTCACGGAAAGAGAAATTGCCGCCGTCGTCGAGTTCTGGAAGTCGCAAGCCCTGGCCCAGTATCAGGAAAAATTCCTCGAGGCGCCCAAGGACGAAAACGGCAGGGCGGAAGCCGGCAGCGCAGGTAGTTTAGAAAATGGCGAGGAGGAAAACGATGAGCTCTTCGAAGATGCCGTGCGACTTGTCCTGGAGTTCGGGAAGGCGTCCACTTCCCTACTGCAGCGCCGTCTGCGTGTCGGTTACGGCCGCGCCGCTCATCTCATTGACCTCATGGAGCGCGACGGCATCGTCGGCGCCGCCGACGGACCCAAGCCCCGCGAAGTCCTCAAGCGTCCCGACTGGATCGACGAAGTCGAACAGTCCCTGCGATAATTCTTAACGCCTGTCATCCTGAGCGAGAGCCTGCCCCGAGCGAAGCCGAGGGGACCCCTACTCTCTCGGGCGCGTCTGCGCCTCTCATAGGGACCTCAACCCTCTTCCAATCGTCAATTGACAATCGGAAATGGTTTAGCTGCGCCCCTTTTGCGCCCTTTGCGGTCTAATATTCCCCAGGAGCTGCCATGAAATCCCACACCGAGTACCTCACCTTCAACACCAGGAAGCATCGCGAGTACGTCCACATCACGCCGCAGGTCGAAGCCGCCGTCAACAAAAGCGGCGTGCGGGAAGGCCTGGCGCTGGTCTCCGCCATGCATATCACCGCCGGCGTCTACGTCAACGACAACGAGCCCGGCCTCATCAACGACATTGACCAGTGGCTGGAGACGCTCGCCCCCTTCCGCCCCGACTATCGCCATCACGAAACCGGTGAGGACAATGGTGACTCCCATCTCAAGGCAATTCTCGTCCACCACCAGGTGATTCTGCCGATCACCGCCGGACGCCTCGACCTCGGCACCTGGCAGCGGGTCTTTTACGCCGAATTCGACGGCCGGCGCTCCAAGCGTGTCATCGTCAAGATCTTGGGTGATTAACGCCACCCACGTGTCCCGGGATTACCAAAGACACTTTGCTGTGTAAGAATTGTTTAATAGTCTATTGCTACGGTACGCGGTGCGACCATGCCGCGAAGCAAACAACCCGGCAAACCGCGAGTCTCTTCCGCGAAGCCTGCAACTTCCAACGAAGCTGCCGCCGCCTGCCTTAAAGTGTTGGCGCCTTTATCCGGATACATTGACATCAGCCTGCAGAAGCAGATTTGCACCGATCTCGGCCGCCACCTCGATCAAACCGCGGCCTGCGATGAATTCCTCCAGATTCTCCGCGATACCGTCGTCCGCCTCCAGAAGCGGTCCCGCGGCAAACCCGACCCCACTCTCCTCGCAGAGATCCATGACACCGTCATGGAGCTGCACCGCTCTCTGATGCGGAATTTGCCCTCGCGCTGAACCACCCGCCGGTCTTGAAAATCAGTCAAGAGTCTGCCGTTCCGGCCGCACCGCACGGCTTGAGTTGAGCCCATTGGATCGGCCGCTTGCTTTACGCCCCTCCTCCGTGTATAGAGAACTCCGGCACGTAATCGCAACTCCCGCGAGGTTTCCATGTCCGCTCCCAGCCGCCGCCCCGAAATCCGCCGCCGTCGCACGCGCAAGGAAAAAATTTCCGTCCTGCGCCGGCGCTATGCCACCGCCAAGTCCGATGCCGACCGCGACCAGGTTTTCGCCCGCGTCCAGCAACTTTCGCCCTCCATCACGCTCGAACAGTTCACCGCTCCCCTACAGTCGCGGCCTGCATGAGCAATCACCCGTGGGGATAATTCCCTCGCCTGGGTTGTCCTTAAGCAGTTCGCAGCCTTCGCGCGTCCAAAATGATCCGCACGATCGGCCTACGACTCCTGGATTCGTCGTTCCCCGATGCCACTTTCATACCCCTGCTCACCCCCTGCTCTCTGTTTAATAAGTAGTTAACCTGGAAACTCGCTTTCCGGCGAAATTCATGGAATTCAGCCTCCCCTGCCGGGACCGGAGAGACGAAACACCTATGACTCAGTAATGAACAACCTCAACCAACGACGTAGCCGGCCGCCGGCTGGTACAAGCACTTTCGTTACGGCTGTGGCCATTGTCGTGCCCCAGCGCAGTTGGTAATGTGCGGCTTGCACAGGGGTGGCAGCTATTCTCCCTCAAAACGAAAAGCCGCCACGCCCATCAACCATGAGCAGTGTGAAACCGAGAGTCGTTCCCATGTTCGCTGGTATCCCGCCGGCGCCGAAGCGGCGGAAGGCTTTCACCGCCGGTTTCTTGGTCCAGGCGGCCGGCCTGGCTGTACTGGTCAGCCTCGGCCTGATCCGCCCTGCCGCCATTCTTCCCCAGCATCAGTACGTTTACATTTCGCTTGCGCCGCCGCCGCCGGTGAACCACGCGCCGCAGCGCATTCCGCCGAAACTGCTCGCGGCGGTCAGACTGAAACCGGTCGAGAGACCTGAAGTCGCGAAGCTGGAACCGCCGAAATTCGACGTTCCGGCTCCCAAGCCTGATCTCCCGGAAGTGAAGCCGCAGGTCGTGAAGTCCGCCAATTTCCCGACGGTCGCCACCGAGCGGCCTTCTCCCAAGCCTTCGCCGCAGGTGAAGACGGGTCAGTTTTCCACCGGAAGCTCCGCCACGCCCACCGCGGTTCTGGACGCACGCAAGGTCCAGACCGGCGGCTTCGGCGATCCCAACGGCGTTCCCGCCGGCAATAACACCAGCGGGCGGGTGAATATCGCCGCTCTCGGTTCATTTGATCTGCCGCAGGGATCCGGTTATGGCAACGGCACTGGCGGCAGCCGTGGCATCCGCGCCGTGGTGACCAGCGCCGGCTTCGGCAATGGCGTCGCCACCGGCACCGGCGGCGGAAGGCGCGGCGGCACCATCAAGCAGGCCGGCTTCACCAACAGCGAACCGGTCAAGCAGGTCGCGCCTCGCGACCTGGCGCCCAAGGCCGACGCGCTCCCGGTACAGATTATCTCCAAACCCACGCCCAGCTATACGCCCGACGCTCGCGCCGCCCGCGTGGAAGGAGAAGTTTTGCTCGAGGTGGAGTTCAGCGCCTCCGGCAAGTTGCACGTGCTGCGCATTGTGCGCGGACTAGGTCATGGTCTTGACGAGTCCGCCATCCGCGCCGCCGAACAGATTCGCTATAAACCTGCAACCCGCGGGGGAGCGCCCATTGACTCCACCGCAACGTTGCACATTGTTTTTCAGATGGCTTGAACCTATTGAACCCGGTCACTTCCGCGCCATCCCCACGCGACGGAAGCCGGGGAGGAGCACCATGCGGATTGCCAAGTTACTGTTCCCAGCTTTGGTCCTGTGCCTCAGCCTGCCGCTGATGGCCGGCAACGACGAACCCAAGACCACCGCGCTCCAGGCGCCCGACAGCGTGGCGCAGAATTCCTTCGAGCAGGTCGTGGACCGCGCCACCGAGCGCGAGAAGGCGACCTTGCAGGAATTGCGCAAGTACTCGCCCGTGGTCGAAACCTACATCCAGAACATGCGGCGCGATAACGACCTCGGCTTCGTTCCCGAGAAAGACACTTACTTCCTCGGCCGCATGGATATGAGCAACGGCGCCCGCCACAGCCGCTCCTTTATGCCGCAGCCGGGGTTCATGCGCGCTTTCGCGGACAAGCTGACGGCCTTCTATTCGATGAAGTACCTGCCGCTCGGCTTCATGCAGATGATCGTGATGGACGACAGCAGTTTCGACCGCGCCCACTATGACTTCAAGTTCGTCCGCCGCGAGTTCCTCGGCGAAGTGCGCTGCCTCGTCATTGACGTCTCGCCCAAGAAGAACACCGGCAACGGGCGCTTCCTCGGCCGTATCTGGGTGGAAGACCAGGATTACAACATCATCCGCTTCAACGGCACCTACGCTCCCGCGCCGCGCTTCGCCAGCTATCTGCACTTCGACAGCTGGCGCCTGAACATGCGTCCGGGCCTGTGGCTCCCCGCCTACGTCTACAGCGAGGAATCTGCCGTGCCCAATCACCTGTTCAGCACCGTGCGCTTCAAGTCGCAGACGCGTCTCTGGGGCTATGACCAGGCGCACATCGGCCACCACGACGAGTACTCCGCCATCACGGTGGACTCGCCCAAGGTGCAGGATCAGAGCGAGGCCGCGCACGATGCCTCGCCCGTACAGGCGCAGCGCGCCTGGGAACGCCTGGCCGAAACCAATGTTGTTGAGCGCCTCGAAGTGGCCGGACTGCTGGCGCCCGCCGGCGACGTGGACAAGGTCCTGGAGACCGTCATCAACAACCTGGAAGTCACCAACAACCTCAGCCTTCAGCCGGAAGTGCACGCCCGCGTGCTGCTCACCGCCCCGCTGGAGTCCTTCACCATCGGCCACACCATTGTGCTCAGCCGCGGCCTGATTGACGTCCTGCCCGACGAAGCCACGCTGGCCGCCGTCATCGCCCACGAACTGGCGCACATTACCCTCGGCCAGGATCTCGACAGCCAGTACGCCTTCAACGACCGCATGATCTTCCCCGACGAGCAGGCGTTCCGCCGCCTCCGCATGACCCGCGACGAGCACGCCCAAGCCGAGGCCGATCAGAAAGCGATCGCCTTGCTGCAGAACTCTCCTTACAAGGACAAACTCGGCAATGCCGGCCTCTTCCTGCAAGCTCTCCAGGCTCGTGAGAAGGAGCTGCCCAACCTGCTGCGCGCCCATCTCGGCAACAGCTTGGCGGAGAAGGGCGGCCTGCGCATGTCGGCGCTCATGACCGGCGCGCCGAAACTGGAGCAGCGCAACGCGGACCAGATTGCCGCCCTGCCGCTGGGCGCGCGCATCCACATGGACGCCTGGTCGGACAAGATCGAAATGACCAAGACCAGCCGCGTACCGCTGATCTCGCCCCGCGAGAAGATGTCCTTTGAAGTCACGCCCGTGTTCCCGTACGTAACGCGCATAGGCGCGGACGACAAAACCAAGGTCGCAGCCGCCAATGCGCCGCAGCAATAGCTCCTGAACGTAGTGTCATCCTGCGTGGGCGCGGTGCTCGCCCACGCAGGATCTTTGTATTTTCCTCCGCAATCTCAAACTTCAATTATCAAGTTCCCCTGGTCTCCACACGTCCCTTTCCCTTGTCATTCCCCACGCCCGACACCTACAATGGCTCGCGCCCACCAAAGGGACAAACGACACAGGAGGATGGCAATGAAGAAACTATCGGTGGCTCTGCTCGCGCTTGTAGTCCTGATTTCCCTGTCTGCCCTCGCCCAGTACGGTTCGGACAAGCAGGAAAGCACCGGCAAAAAGGACAGCTCGGCCAAGACCAGCGCGGGCCCGGCGGCCAAGGACGTCGTAGGCACCATCGGCAAGGATGGCAAGACCTTCACCAGCGACAAGGACAAGAAGAGCTGGAAACTCGTGAACCCCGAAGCCGTGAAGGGACACGAGGGACACCATGTCAAGCTGAACGCCCATTTCTATCCCGACAAGGGCGAAGCGCACGTCATGTCCCTGTCCATGAACACCGGCGACAGCAAGAAGAAGGACTAGATGAAACACTGAGCTGATCTCAGGAATCTCCTTGTCCCTTTCCTCTCAGGCCGGCAGCAGCATCCTGCCGGCCTTTTTCTACCGCGGAGCTACCATCATGATCGCAAGGATCTGGCACGGTTACACCAGGCCTGAGCACGCCGAGGCCTATGAGTCCATGTTGAAACCGGAACTTCTGCCGGGCATCGGCAAAGTAAGAGGTTATAGAGGAAGTTACTTGCTGCGCAGAAACGCCGGCGCCGAAATCGAGTTCGTCACCATCATGCTGTGGGATTCCATTGACGCCATTCGCGCCGTCGCCGGCCCCGACTACGAAACTGCTGTCATCCCCGAGGAGCGGAAGAAACACCTCTCGCGCTGCGACCCCAAGTCGCAGCACTACGAAATCGCCGCCACCCATACGCCCGGGGTGTAGCACGCAGGCTTCTAAGTCTTGGCGGGCAGCCTCGTGCGAGGCTGTGTTAACAGGGAATGGGTAAGCGTCTACCGCTTCTACTGCGCCGCCTTGCACACCGGGCAGCGCGGCTCGGTGGCGGCGAAATACGAGCCGCATTTCGCGCACGGCAGGCCGCACAGCACTTTGCTAGGACTCAGCCGGCCGTGCCACTCGGGCGCAAGCGGTGAATCAGTTTCGCCTGGGACCGCGGGCGCAGCAATCTTGGACGGCGCAGCGGCCGGCGCAGCAGCCAGCGCGGGCGCCGGCGGTGCGGGCTCAACGAGATCGGCTTCCAGCACCTGGCCGTCGATGGGGCAGTCAAGCTGGGGCGACCAGGCACTGAGTGCGATCGCCACCATCGCCGCGGCCGAGCGCGCAATCGCGACGCTGGCCGGCCCGAACGCCTGCGGCTGTCGCGAGAACAGCGCCACCAGACCGCGCGTGTTGCGTCCCCACACGATCGGTAATAGCAGGATGGATCTGGCCGGCAGCGCGTTGGGGCACTTGGTCAGTGTGTCTTCGCAGTGGAAGGATGCTCCGCTGCGGATGCATTCTCCGGAAATGGTGTTCTCCAGGCGGATCGCGGTACCGGGCTGCGGCGCTTCCCCGGCGCTGGCCCGGCAGTGAAGCCCGGTTTCATCGAGGATGGCGACGGCCACGCCGCTGGCGCGGGTTGTCGCCAACAGGAATTTCGCTGCCAGGTTGAAGCCCTCCGCGACCTCAATATCGGTCGCCGGCGCCTGCTTCGGGCGCATCTCGGCGACGTTTCCAGCCTGATGTTCGGGCCTGCGATGTGCCAGCGATCGGGTCTGAACGGTTAACCTCGTATTGGGTTCGGTCGGGAGTGTAACCTGCTGCATGCAAACCTCTTGGACCTTGAATACTGCTAGTGTGAGCGTGCCTGGCCGGACGCACAAATTACCAACGACCATGACCTGGCGAGCTAACTGTCCACGAAGGAAATGCGGTCGATGCGGACGGCGATGCCGCGCGCATTTTTCGCGGCTTCGGTGCGCATCACGGTGCCGCGGCAGCGCGTGGTCGCGGAGTGACCGCCTACTTGCGTCGGAAACTGGAAGACGAAGTCGATGCGGCTGCCCGCTTCCAAGTACTCTAATTCGGTGTAAAAGAACAAGCCGCCGGAGCTGACGTCCCGGGTAACACCGAACATTTCTTCCGTTCCGCTGGTTGGCATGTGTACCGGCAGGAAGACTGAATGCCGCGGGGCCCTGCGGCGTTCGACGCCCGTAGTCATGATGCTGCCTTCATGATCTGAAATTAGCTGTTGCTGAAAAATTAGACTGGAAGCAGCGCGAAGTCCATCGGCGGAACCTGAAGCGTTACTATCTCGCGCGATGGACGTGAAGCCATGGCGGAGAATTATCGCGGAACGCGAATTTTCCTGGCAGTCGTTTCGGCGTTGCTGGTCCCCCACACTCTCGCTCCCAACCCGGGAGCGACAAGGGTGGAGCAACCTCGATAGTGTGTCACGCCGGTTCGACGACGGTGACCCCCTCCGGGGGCGGGTCGAAATGTCGCCGATTAAATGTCAGCAACGTGGTGGCTTTCGATTGGCGAGCGCACGCGGCAATCACCGCGTCGTAAGTACGGCCGCCACCCACACCTTGCATCGCCAGTTGGCGAAGGTGGGCGACATAAGCCGCGCTGTCCAGAGCGAAGATGGTACGGCCCTCGACGAAGTTCGCCTCGACTAACGCCCATGCTTCGGCAGCGGATAAACGGTAGGGGGCGGGAAGTCGTGTCAGCACCGCATAGGTCTCCATCAGTGCCGGCGCCGAGACCGCCAGCCGCTCGCCTCGCCCGAGCCGACGCTCGATTTCCCCGACGGCCGCCGTATTATGTTCGTGCCAGCCGCATACAGCCGCAATCATGCAGCTCGTGTCGAGAGCGAATACGGGCCTCATTTCCGCGGACGGTTTCTGGCCCGGAGCTGATGCCGGGTGCGTTCCACCGTTTCCGTCCGGAGCGGTGGCACCTTCACTGCAGCTTGGGCAACGAGCAACCGTCCCTTTCGCTCAAGCTTTATCGGCAGCGGCCGCTGCTCGATCTCGATTCTGCCGTCATGCCAGCGGACATCAAGAGGCGTACCCGGCTCGAGTGCGGCTTCCCGGCGAATCTCGCTGGGGATGACCAGCCGTCCGGCCCGATCCATGGTAGTAATCATGGTAGAGATTCTACCATAATAATTGGCTGAGCAGACTTGTTCCCGCCCGCTGGCTTGGGGAAGAAGCATGGCGGGGCTGGTCCGCGTTTCTCAGCTGCGGGGTTTTTGAACGAATGGCCCGAGCCGGTGCCCGAGCCTTTAGCCGAGCGCCGACAGCCGAGAGCCGCGTCTACAGCGAACTCATGTTCGACAGGAACATGCCGTTGGTCTGGGTCTTGCTCAGCTTGTCGATCAATAGCTCCATGGCTTCCACCGGCGACAGCGGGTTGAGCACCTTGCGCAGCACCCAGATGCGCGCCAGGTCGTCCTTCGGAATGAGCAACTCTTCCTTGCGCGTTCCGGAGCGCTGGATATCGATGGCGGGGAAGACGCGCTTGTCCACCAGCTTGCGGTCGAGAATGATTTCGCAGTTGCCGGTGCCTTTGAACTCTTCAAAGATCACGTCGTCCATGCGCGAGCCGGTGTCCACCAGCGCGGTGGCGATGATGGTCAGCGAGCCGCCTTCCTCGATGTTGCGGGCGGCGCCGAAGAAGCGCTTCGGCCGCTGCAGGGCGTTGGAGTCTACGCCGCCGGAGAGCACCTTGCCGGAGGGCGGAACGATGGTGTTGTAAGCCCGCGCCAGGCGCGTGATGGAGTCGAGCAGGATGACGACGTCGCGCTTGTGCTCGACCAGGCGCTTGGCCTTCTCGATCACCATTTCCGCCACCTGCACGTGGCGGGCGGCGGGCTCATCGAAGGTCGAACTGATGACCTCGCCCTTCACCGAGCGCTGCATGTCGGTGACTTCTTCCGGGCGCTCGTCAATCAGCAGGACGATGAGCACGACTTCGGGATGATTGGTGGTGATGCTGTTGGCGACGTTCTGCAACAGCATGGTCTTGCCGGTGCGCGGCGGCGACACGATCAGGCCGCGCTGGCCTTTGCCGAGCGGCGTCAACAGGTCCATAACGCGCGCCGAGACATTGTCCTTGATGGTCTCCAGCTTGAGGCGCTCCTGCGGGTAGAGCGGCGTCAGGTTGTCGAACAGGATCTTGTTGCGCGCTTCCTCGGGCGACTCGAAGTTGACGGCCTCGATCTTGACCAGCGCGAAATATTTTTCGCCCTCATGCGGAGGACGGACCTGGCCGGAGATGGTGTCGCCGGTCTTGAGGTCGAATTTGCGGATCTGCGAGGGCGAGACGTAGATATCGTCGGGGCCGGGCAGATAGTTGTAGTCCGGCGAGCGCAGGAAGCCGTAGCCGTCGGGCAGGATTTCCAAGACACCCTCGGCGAAGATGTGCCCCTCTTTTTCGCTCTGGGCCTGCAGGATTTTGAAGATGAGGTCCTGCTTGCGGAGGCCGCTGGCCCCGGGCAGATCGAGCGTCCGAGCAATGCGGGTCAGCTCGGTAATGTTTTTTTCTTTTAGTTCAGCGATGGTCATGTTCACCTACGGCGAGATTTTCAAGGGGGGTCAGAAGACGTGCTGCGCGGTACGAAGGCGCGCTCTAGGAACTACTATTATGCAGCCCGACGCTGCGCTTCTGCAACCTTTTCCGGTTCCGCCAGGACTTGCTCCCGGTCGGCGACCCCGATGCGGTTCAATACCTCGTTCATGGTTTCCTGGATGCGGGTATTGGGCCGGTGAAATCTGCGGGTGGCCTTGGAGGCAAGCTGACAAAGCATATACCGGTTCCGGAAGGTGTGTAAAGCTTCGAATACCAGATCCGAGCGCTTCATTCCAAATCTCCTCTTGTACTGAGACCCGCGGCGGAACCATGAGTTCCGGTCCGACTGCCATCCTCGTAAATTTTAGGGACGTGGGAAACAGTGCGGATCTGCTGCTTGCATATAGATGCCGCACCGGCCTCCAAAGTTGCTGCCAAATCGAGGGTCCGGTTGCCTGGATAAGTCAGATTAGCCGCCGCTAACCCTGGTGGCAAACAAATATTTCGCGGGCTGCCGGAAGTCGCCAGCCAATGGCTCCGAGCCGCTGGTAGCTGGGACAAGGCCACCCGCTTCGAGTGGGCGGCTACCGCGCCGCCGTGGCCTCGGAATCAGTGCTCGATCACCTTTTTGATGCGGGCGAAGGCCCAGTCGATTTCGTCGCGGGTGATGACCAGCGGCGGCGCCAGGCGGATGACCTTCTCGTGCGTCTCCTTGCAGAGAACTCCCTGCTCTTTCAGGGCCTCGCAGTAGGGCCGCGCGGGACTCAGCAGCTCGATCCCGATCCACAGGCCCCGTCCGCGGACTTCCCGGATGTCGGGGCTGCGGAGAGTTTTCAGGCGCTCCAGAAAGTAGGCGCCCAGTTCGGCGGAGCGCTCCACCAGTTTCTCCTCCACCAGGACACGGAGCGCGGTGCGGGCGACGGCACAAGCGAGCGGGTTTCCGCCGAAGGTACTGCCGTGGTCGCCGGGCTGGAAGACACCGAGAACTTCGCGCGCGGCAAGCACGGCTGAAACGGGATAGAAGCCGCCGGCGAGCGCCTTGCCGATGATGAGCACGTCGGGCGTAATGCCGTCGTGCATGAACGCGAAGAGCTTGCCGGTGCGGCCGAGACCGGACTGGATTTCGTCGCACATCAGGAGAACGCGATTGAGGCGGCAGAGCCGCGCCGCGTCGCGCAGGAAGCCGTCCGGCGGAATGATGATGCCGGCCTCGCCCTGGATGGGCTCGACCAGGAACGCGCAGGTGTGGGGCGTGATGGCCGCTTGCAAGGCGTGCGCATCGCCGAATGGAATGATCTTGAACCCGGGCGTAAACGGGCCGAATCCGCGGCGGTACTGCTCGTCGCTGGAGAAGCCCACGATGGTGGTGGTGCGGCCGTGAAAATTGTTGGCGCAGACGATGATTTCGGCCTGGCCATCGGGGATGCCCTTGACGGTGTAGCCCCACTTGCGCGCGGCTTTGATGGCGGTCTCGACGGCTTCCGCGCCGGTGTTCATGGGTAGCGCCATGTCAAAGCCGGTGAGCGCGTGCAGGTCGCGATACAGCAGCGGAAGCTGATCGTTGCGGAAGGCGCGCGAAGTGAGCGTGACTTTGTGGGCCTGCTCGATCAGGGTTTCCAGGATGCGGGGATGGCAGTGGCCCTGGTTTACCGCTGAATACGACGCCAGGCAGTCGAGATAGCGTTTCCCTTCGACGTCGTACACCCAGACGCCTTCGGCTTTGTGAATGACAACATCGAGAGGACGGTAATTGCTAGCTCCGTATTGATTCTCAAGGTCAATCAGTTCGTGCGCGAGATTCTGTTCTGTCAGGGTCGGCATTTCAGCTCCCTATGCGTGTACCGGATGTTCGGCAACCACTCTGTGCGGGCGAAGGACGACTTCACCCTTCATCAGTTCCAGCATGATTGCCTTTTGGACGTGGAGCCGGTTTTCGGCTTGCTGGAAGACGACGGAATTGGGCGAGTCCATGACCTCGTCGGTCACCTCGCAGCCACGATGCGCGG
Organism: Terriglobia bacterium; assembly: GCA_020072845.1. NCBI lineage: Bacteria > Pseudomonadati > Acidobacteriota > Terriglobia > Terriglobia bacterium. The sequence continues at coordinate 117,124 of JAIQGF010000003.1, read as the reverse complement.
GCAGGCAGTGGAGGAAGATGGCGTCGCGCTTGGCGTTGGCAAACAGCTCGGAATTGACCTGGAACGGACGGAAGATACGGTCACGTTTTTCGGCCTCGGCTTCCTGGCCCATGCTGGCCCAGACGTCGGTGTAGATAACGTCCGCATCAAAAGCGGCTTCGACGGGATCGTTGGTCAGGGTGAGGGTGGCGCCGGTCTGCGCGCCGCGCTCGCGCGCCCATGTCTCCGCCTGGGCGCTGGGTTCATAATCGGCAGGGGTTGCGATCCAGACGCGCGCGCCGAGTTGCGCACCGGCGAACATCAAAGAATGCGCGACATTGTTGCCATCACCGACATAGGCGATCTTCAGGCCGGAGATGCGGCCTTTGACTTCGCGGATGGTGAGGTAGTCGGCCATGGCCTGGCAGGGATGGCTGAAGTCGGTGAGGCCGTTGATGACGGGAATGGCGGCGTATTCGGCCATGCGCTCGACGATCTCGTGCGCAAAGGTGCGGATCATGATGCCCTGCACCATGCGTTCGAGATTCCTGGCGATGTCGTGCACCGACTCGCGCTTGCCGAGGCTGATCTCCGCTGGCGATAGATAGACGGAAAAACCGCCGAGCTGATGGATGCCGACATCAAACGTCACTCGCGTTCGCAGTGAGGGCTTCTCGAAGATCATGGCCAGGGCCTTGCCCTTCAAACTTTCCGCATAGGTTTTCGGGCTGGCCTTGATGTCGGCGGCAAGGTCGAGGAGTTCGCGAATTTGGAAGGGCGTGAAATCGCGGATGGAGAGGAAATCCTTAGCAATAGGAGTCATGTTGTCCTGCCTTCCGGCAATTTGGTGATTTAGTGATTTGTGATTTAGTGATTGAGTGCCTCGTCGGTAAACGCCTCAATCCCTAAATCACTCAATCGCTAAATCACTCAATCACCCAATCCGATCAATGCGCCGCCGTGGCGGCGCACTGCTCCTGGTGCTGGGTGGTGAAGTCGGAAAGGACATCCGCCAGGTTCGGCTTGGTAAGCTCTTCGACCTCGTATCCCACGCGCACGCAGGGCTTGTTCAGGTGCAGGATGCGTCGCAGGTCCACGGGCGTCGCCAGCACCACCACGTCGCACGGCGTACGGTTGATGGTCTCCTCCAGTTCGTGCCGCTGCGCTTCGCTGTAACCCATGGCGGGCAGCAGGTCGTGCAGGTGCGGATATTTTTCGAATGTCTGGCGAATGGATCCGACGGCGTGCGGGCGCGGATCCACGCGCTGCGCCGCCCAGTACTGGCCTGAGGCGACGACGCCCGCGCCATAGGGCATCTCGCCGTGGGTGAGGGTGGGGCCGTCCTCGACGACGAGCACGTACTTGCCCTTGATGGCGTCGGGATTGTCCACCGAGACGCGGCAGGCGGCCTCAATGACGGTGGCGTTGGGATTGGCGAGGCTAATGTTCTTCCGGACGATTTCCACCGCCGGCGCCGGCGCGGTGTTGACCTTGTTGATGACGACGACCTGGGCGCGGCGGAGATTGACCTCGCCCGGAAAGTAGCTCATTTCGTGACCGGCGCGAAGCGGGTCAGCGACCACGATCTCGAGGTCGGAGTGGAAGAAGGGCGTGTCGTTGTTGCCGCCGTCCCAAAGCACCAGGTCGGCTTCCTTCTCGGCGCGGCGGAGAATGGCCTCGTAGTCGACGCCGGCATACACCACGGTGCCGTGAACCAGGTGCGGCTCGTATTCCTCACACTCTTCGATCGTACATTCGTTGCGCTGCAGGTCGTCGAGGGTGGCGAAGCGCTGCACCGCCTGGCGGGCAAGGTCGCCGTAGGGCATGGGATGGCGTACGACGACGGGGTTCCAGCCGAGGTTGCGCAATTCGGCGAGAACGCGGCGCGCCACCGGACTCTTGCCGCATCCGGTGCGCACGGCGCAGACGGAGATGACCGGAACGTTGGCCTTCAGCTCGGTATGGCGTCCGCCGGGCAGCCAGAAGTCGGCGCCGGCAGCGAGCGCGCGCGATGCCACGTGCATGAGCGCGCTGTGCGCGATGTCGCTGTAGGAAAAAACCACGATGTCGATGGCGCGATCGGCGACCAGGGACTCGAGTTCCTTTTCCTCCACGATGGGAATGCCGTCCGGATAGAGCGGCCCGGCAAGTTCGGCCGGGTAGCGGCGTCCGGCGATGTCGGGGATCTGGGTGGCGGTAAAAGCCACCACCTGGTACTCGGGATTGTTGCGGAACAGGGTGTTGAAATCGTGAAAATCGCGGCCGGCTGCACCGAGGATGACAACGCGCTTCATGGCTTCCTCCCCCTTAACCTTGTAGTGTGACCCGCGGCGGGCGGGTGGCAAGTGACGCCTGTCACACGCGGGGTGGGCGGCGTCCCGAATCGGGCAATATCGTGGCACGATATGTATATTTATGCGCGCGGCGGATATGAAAAAGGGCCTAGGTTAGCCGTTCCGATCAGAGTGTAGGAAGGGATATGGGAAGGGCACGGCTGACGCCGTTCCGATCAGAGTATAGGAAGCAGAAATGGGAAGGGCACGGCTTTAGCCGTGCCGATCAGGGCTGACCTGTTCTGCGGCTTTAGCCGCCGAGGGAAAGCTATCGAGATCGTAAGAACCGTGTGCGGAAGAGAAGCGATATTGCTCCGGGCGCTCAACCAGGTGTCGGCGAACAGGATTGAGGTGAATGTAATTGCGATGAATAACGAAATCATTCTCATCGCGAATACGGTGATCCGTGAATCCACGCGCCCATACTTCCGATTGCGAACCTAGTTGCCGCGCTAGTCTGAACGAGAAACCGCCCTTGATGAATTGCATGGCGCGCTCGAGGCTTTCGGCGGGGGTGATGATCAAGTGCACATGTTCCGGCATTACGACGAACGCGTGAAGTTGAAATCGATGTTGAGAACGGTATTCGTAAAGGGTGTTGACGAATAGTTCGGCGATGATGTCGCGTTGCAGGATAGCTCGACCGGATTGAGTCGATGTCGTGACGAAGTAAGTGCCCGGCGGCGAGATGCGGCGGGTAGGTTTCAAACCTAACCTCGGCGGCTAAAGCCGCACAGCTGATGGCGGCTGGGCGGCACGGCTGAAGCCGTGCCCTTCCCGTTAGTCGCCGGCGCCGGCCATGGCGGGGGCGCTCGTCGAGTTTTTTTCGCGCGTGATCGCCCGCAGCATGCTGGTGTCGTCGGAGTACTTGAAGTAGGTGAGATTGCGGGCCGTCGCTTCCTTCTCCTCGGCCTTGACGAGCAGGGCCAACTCGGCTTTGTTGACCGCAAGGACGCTGCGGGCGCGGAGGGTGTTCTCAATCGTCTCCACCGGCGTGGTTCCCTTCTCCGGCTTGCCCTGGAGGTAATTCAGAACGTAGGTGGCGCCGACCTCGGCGTCATGACGCGCGATGCCGACCAGGCCGTCGCTGGCGCGGCGCGCCCAGCCGACAACGAAGTGGCCTTCCATCTCGACGCCGGTCTGCGGATCGGCGACCTGGTAGAGCGAGCGCTCGTCGCCCTGCACCGGCTTGGTGCTGTAGCCCTCCGGACCCATGGGCAGGCCGAAGTCGGGATCGTGCACGTCGCCGATGGCGAAGATCATGGTGTCAATGTCGAGCTCGGTGGTCTGGTCGGTGGCTTTGGCGGCGGTGCCCTCGCCCTTCTTGACCAAATTGTTCTCGGTGACGATCAGCTTGCAGATGCGGCCGTCGGGACCCTTGACGATTTCCTTGGGCGAGCACAGGAAGCGGAATTTCATCACCGGGTTGACCTGGGGCAGGTCGGTCTTCTTGAGCATGGTGAAGATTTCGTCGACCTTGGTGATGTCCTGGCCGACGGCGGCGACGCGCTCGGCGCAGCGCTGCATTTCCGCCTGCAGCTGATCGCGATGGAGGTTCTGCTCGACGTACTTGATTTCCTTTTCGTCGAACTTGGCCTCGAAGGGACCGCGGCGGGCGACGATGGTGAGTTCCTCGGTCGTGCGGTTGGGATCGTCCAGCAAGACCCAGCGCGCGATGTCCACCATGACGTTGCCCATGCCGACGATGGCGATCTTCTTGCCGGTGGAGAAATCCCGGCTGGAGAACGGCGGCAGCGAGTTGTAGAAGTACACGAAGTCCTTGGCGGAATAGACGCCCTTGGCGTCCTCGCCGGGAAGACCGAGTTTCTTGGTGCCCTGGGCGCCGACGGAGAAGATGATCGCGTCGGGATGGAAGGCGCGCAGGTCGTCCACCGTGATCGCCTGCTTGGTTCCGACCGGCACGTGGCCGAAGTAGTGGACGTTGGGGAGGGAGAGCACCTTGGCGAACTGCTTGCGCAGGCCGCTCTTCATCTTGTCCTTGACCAGATAGATGCCGTACTCGGCCAGGCCGCCGTGCTTGATGTCACGGTTAAAGATGACCACCTGGTGGCCGGCTAGGGCGATCTTCTGGGCCGCAAACATTCCTGCCGGGCCCGCGCCAACGACGAATACAGTTTTCATTCCGTGCTGCCTCCTGCCATCAATTACAACCCGGACAGGGTACCGGGACAGGCTACCAGAGGACTGTGACGCCGGTCTCAGGGGCTTGTGACGTCGTCACCATTATGCCCGAAAAGTACCGAGTACCCAGTACTCAGTACCGAGCCGCACAAGATCGGCTCAGGGCGGAGAACTCAAGCCCAGTAGTTGCGGTCAAGCGTGCGGTACTGGATGGCCTCGGCAATGTGTTTGGAGTCGAGCTGGGCGGCGCCCTCCAGATCGGCGATGGTGCGGGCGACCTTGAGGATGCGGTCATGGGCGCGGGCGCTGAGTCCCTGCTGGTTGATGGCGCGCTCCAGCAGGCGCTCGCAGTCGGGCGAGAGCTCGCAGTGGGTGCGGATCTGGCCGGTTTGCATCTGCGCGTTACAGAAGATGCGCGGGCGGGCGGCGGCAAAGCGGCGGAGTTGGACCTCGCGGGCGCGCACCACGCGCTCGCGGATGTGCGCCGAGGTTTCCGGGCTGGCCGCGCTGCGCAGTTCCTTGTAGTTCACCGCCGGAACGTCGATGTGGATATCGATGCGGTCGAGCAGCGGGCCGCTGATCTTGGCGACATAGCGCTGGATCATGGGCTGCGTGCAGTGGCACTCGCGGCTGCGGTCGTTGAAGTATCCGCAGGGGCAGGGGTTCATGGCGGCGGCCAGCATGAAGCGCGCCGGAAAGGTGAGCGACATGGAAGCGCGCGCGATGCAGACGGTGCCGTCTTCCAGCGGCTGGCGCATGACCTCCAGCACGTTGCGCGGGAACTCCGGCAGCTCGTCCAGAAACAGGACACCGTGATGGGCGAGGGAGACCTCGCCGGGGCGCGGCACCACCCCGCCGCCGATCAGGCCGGCGTCCGAGATGGTGTGGTGGGGCGCGCGAAAGGGGCGGGTGCCGACCAGGCCCGCCTTGGCGTCGAGCACGCCGGCGACGCTATGAATTTTCGTGGTCTCCAGCGCTTCGTCAAAGGTCAGCGGCGGCAGGATGGTCGGCATGCGCTTGGCGAGCATGGTCTTGCCGGATCCGGGCGGGCCAATCATCAAAATGTTGTGCCCGCCGGCGCAGGCGACCTCGAGGGCGCGCTTGGCGGTGTACTGGCCGCGGACGTCCTTGAAGTCCACGGTGAACTGCTGGGCTTCGCTCAACAGTGCGTCGGCGTCCACGTGGATGGGGGCGATACTGTTACCCCCGTTCAGCATGTGGACCACCTCCACCAGCGAGGTGACCGGGTAGACATTCACGCCGCTGACCACGGCGGCTTCCTTGGCGTTGATGACCGGGACGATCAGGTTGGGGATCTTGCCGGCGCGGGCGGCGACGGCAATGGGCAGCGCGCCGCGGATGCCGCGCACCCCGCCATCGAGCGAAAGTTCGCCGACAAAAACATAGTCCGGCACTTCCTTGCGCGAGATTCCGCCATAGGCGCCCAGGATGCCGAGCGCCATGGGGAGATCGTAGCCCGAGCCCTCCTTCTTTATGTCGGCGGGGGCGAGGTTGACCGTGATGTGGGTGGGCGGGATGTCGTATCCGCAGTTGCGCAGCGCGGAGCGGATGCGCTCGCGGCTCTCGCGCACCGCCGCGTCGGGCAGGCCGACGGTCATGAAATTGTCTTTCTCACAGCGGATGCCGGAAACGTCAACCTCGACCTCGATGATGCTGGCGTCAATGCCGTAGACCGCGGCGCTGAGGGTCTTGTAAAGCATTCCATTAGGCGCTGAGCGCGCCCAAGTCCCGCAAAATCAAGGGCGGAGTATAGCAAAGGGGAACCGGCAAAAGCGGTGATTTCCCGCGTCGGGACGTCTCCGCGAGAGGAAATTTAGCCCAAAAACGGATTTGGGCGACGTTCCCGAGACTGCGCGCGAGGGGTCACATATCAGTTCCCCCCTATTGCGGGTGGCAATCCCGCAACATACGATCACATATGACCCCATGACGAGCACGGTAGACCTCAAGCAGGACCCGGTGAAAGAGCAGTCGAAAAAGCTGCAGCGGCTCCAGCAAGAAGAGAGCCGGCTGTGGCGTACGGCGCTGATCTTCCTGACCATCCTCGCGGCAGGTGTGGGAGCAACTTCCTGGCAGAGCCTGGCCGGCATCCCACGCCACTTGGAAGCCATCCCGCTGGGCACGGTGGTGGTGGCGGTGTTGTTCGCCGTCTACGTCACGCTGAAGCGCAAGGAAATCGCCGAACTCCAGGGCGTGCTCAGGGGCATGCAGGAGCGCGAAAAAACGCCGCCCAGCGAGCAACAACTCAACAAGCTGCTGGAGGCGGTCAGCAACTCGCAGCGCAATTACCGCGAACTGATCGACAGCATGGAAGAGATGGTGCTGGGATTGTCGCTGCAAGGGACCATCCGCACCACCAACCGCGCGTTCACCGATCTGATGGGCAAGGCGTTTGCGGACATCGCCGGGCATAACCTGGAAGAGTTCCTCGCCGAGCCGACGCGCGAGCAGGCGGAAAATCAGGTGGCGCGGTTCCTGCAGCAGCGGCAGTGGTCGGGCGTGCTGCGCGTGCGCTTCAAGCATGAAGCCGGCGTGCGCTACTTCGACACCGTGCTGCATCCCATTGTCGCCGCCGGCGAGGTGGTCGGAATCGGGGTGCTAGCCAAGGACATTACCGCGGCGCGGGAACGCGAGACGCGGTTTACCGAGTTGTTCGAGACCTTGCAGGAAGGCGTGTATTTCACCACGCCTGCCGGCGGGCTGATGGACTGCAACATCGCGCTGGTGCGCATGCTGGGGTACGAGAGCAAGGAAGAGTTGCTGCAAATCCCGGTGCCGCAGTTGTTCGTGGATTCGGCGGAACGCCGCGAACAGGTGAGAACCCTGCAACAGAGCGCGGCCATCCGCTGCCAGGAAGTGCGGCTGCGGCGCAAGGACGGCAGCGTCGTCATCTGCCTCGACACGGCGCGCGCCATCTGCGACGACAGCGGGGAGCTAGTGCGGCTGCAGGGCGCGCTCTTCGATATCACGGAGCGGCGCAAGGTGGAAGACCGGCTGCAGCAGCAGGAGGAATTCGGAAGGCGGCTGGTGGAGAGCTTCCCTGACCTGATCCTGGCGCTCGACAAGGACGGACAGTACACGTTCGTCAGCCCGCGGGTGCGCGAAATCCTGGGCTACGAACCGGAGATGTTCATTGGGCGCAACATGATCAGCGACCAGGCGCCGGTGGCGGCGATGGAGTTGCAAGCGCTGTTCCGCGAACTGATCACCGGCAAGGAAGTCTTCCAGACGGCCGAGTACGGAGCGCAACATCGCGATGGCACCTGGCGAGCGCTGCGCGCGACCGCCAGCCCGCTGTTCGACGCGCAGGGAAAGCTGACCGGAGTGGTGGCGTCGGTGCGCGATGTGACCACGGTGAAGCAGATGGAGCAGCAGTTGATCCAGACCGAGCGCCTGGCGGCGATGGGGCAGATGATTGACGGATTCGCGCACGAACTGAACAACCCGCTCACCGCCATCCTGGGCGCGATCGAATTGCTGGAGGGAACGACGCCCGACTCGGCCTCCAGCCGCAAGTTCGAACTGCTGAAGCAGCAGGCCAAGCGCGCGGCGGAGGTGGTGCAGAACCTGCTGTTCTTCGCGCGCCCGCCCGCGCCGGGCAAGGCGCCGCTCAATCTCAGCGACATGGTGCAGCGCTCGCTGCAACTGCACGAGCATTCGCTGCGGGTCAATAACATCGCGGTGGACTTCATCGGCGACCCGGGTCTGCCGGACGTGGTCGGCGACCCCCATCAAATCATGCAGGTGTTTTTGAACTTGATCATCAACGCGGAGCAGGCGGTCCGTGAAATCCGGCCGCGCGGCACCGTGCGCGTGCGGCTGGGAAGAAACGGCGACCGCGTGTGGGTCAGCTTCCAGGACGACGGTCCCGGCATCAGCCCCGAATTGCTGCCGAAAATCTTCGATCCGTTCTTCACCACCAAACGGCCGGGCCGCGGCACCGGACTCGGACTCAGCGTGGCCATGGCGATCCTGAAGAAATACGACGGCACGATCGAAGCGCAGGCCGCACCGGGCGGAGGCTCGGTGTTCACGGTCACTCTGCCGGCGGTGAAGACCTCGAATGCGAAGACGCTTGCGACCGCGGGACGCGCCGGGCGCTGAAGCCTTCACCGGGCAATCAATCCACGCTGATTGGTCGAGGCCTGATCCCCGCGAGACTCCATCGCGGCCGCTGGGTCGACTTTGTTCTTTAAACGGTTTCGAGCCGCTTCAGCTTGATTCGGTCGGCGCGGACATGCGTAAGCTCGTAATGCGCCTGCTGGGTGAGCCAGCTTTCGGCGCTGCCGCCGAAGACCTGCGACAGTCTCACGGCCATTTCGGGAGAAATCCCGCGCTTCCCGTTCACCAGTTCTGACAGGGTTGTCCGGGTCACTCCCAGGGCGGCGGCGGCGTCCGTGATGGTCAAGCCCAAAGGCTCGATGCACTGGCGAAATACAACGCCTCCGGGATGTGGCGGATTCTTCATCGGCATGGATAACCTCCGTCAGTGGTAATCGGCATAATCAACGTCCAGTGCATCGCCGTCGGCAAAGCGGAAGATCACCCGCCAGTTCGCGCGCACAGTCACCGCCCAAAAGCCTTTTAACGCGCCCTTGAGTGGATGAAGCCGGAACCCCGGCAAATCCATGTCCGCAACCGTACCGGCAGCATCGAGCCGCGCAAGAATGTCTCGCAGCTTTGCGGCGTGCTCGGCAACGACGCCGCGCGGGTCGCCTTCCTCGTAAAGGCGTTTGAGCCCCTTGTGGCGGATCGACCGGACCATCCCGTACCGTAACGCGTCACGTAACAGATGTCAACACGCGTGGCACACCCTTCCCTTCTCTACCAAAAATGTGGGCGCCTTGCGTTGATCTTATCGCTCGATCGCCACACCGACGGCGTTGCCGCCGCCCAAACAGAGCGCGGCGATTCCCTTCTTCACGTCGCGGCGGATCATCTCGTACAGCAGGGTGACCAGGATGCGCGCGCCGCTGGCCCCGATGGGATGCCCCAGCGCGACCGCGCCGCCGTTCACGTTCACCTTGTCCAGGTTCAGGCCGAGTTCGCGGGTGACTGCGATGGCAGCCACGGAGAACGCTTCGTTGATCTCGTACAGGCCAACTTCGTCCTTGTTCCAGCCGGTCTTTTTCCAAAGCAGGCGGACGGCATCCACCGGCGCCATCATCACCCACTTGGGGTCGAGGCCGCTGGTGGCCTGCGCCACGATGCGCGCCATCGGCTTGGCCCCGAGCCGCTCCGCCGTTTTCGCGCTGGTGACCACCACGGCTGCCGCGCCGTCGTTGACGCTGGGCGCGTTGCCGGCGGTCACGGTGCCATCCTTCTTGAAGGCGGGCTTGAGCGCGCGCAGCGCTTCGGCGGTGGTGTCCTCGCGCGGGCCTTCGTCCTTTTCGAAAAGCACGGTCTCGCCTTTCTTCTTACCGGGCACTTCGACGGGGACGGTCTGCGATTGGAAGCGGCACTCCTTGATCGCCGCCACCGCCCTGCGATGCGAGTTGACCGCGAACTCGTCCTGCTCCTCGCGTGAGATGTGATATTTCTCGGCCACGTTCTCGCCGGTATTGCCCATGTGGTAGTCGTTGTAGATGTCCCACAGGCCGTCGCAGATCATGGAGTCGAGCATGGTGACATTGCCGAGGCGGAAGCCCTTGCGCGCGTTGGGCAGCAGGTAGGGCGCGTTGGTCATGGACTCCATGCCGCCGGCCACCACGATGTCGCTGTTGCCGGTCTGGATGGCCTGCGCCCCGAGCGCGACCGACTTCAGTCCCGATCCGCAAACCTTGTTGATGGTCATGGCGCTGACCGAGGGCGCCAGTCCGCCATAAATCGCCGCCTGGCGCGCCGGGTTCTGTCCCAGCCCGGCAGAGACGACGTTGCCCATGATGCATTCGTCCACGGAGGCAGGATCGAGATTGGCGCGCTTGACCACTTCGCGTACCACGATCGCGCCCAGTTTGGGAGCTGACAAATCGGCGAGCGAACCCTGGAATTTTCCGATCGGAGTGCGAACTCCGGCGATGATCACCACATCGTCTGCGCTAGGCATAAAAAGTGCTCCTATAGTGAATTCCAAACCCTTCATTATAAGATGCGGCAGGAACCGGCCCACAACAATTCCGGGAGGATCGATTGTCCACCAACCCGCCTGTCGCACCGGAAACTTCACCGACCGAGCCGCCCGCAGCGACACCGCCGGCGCTGGTGGCGCCCGCCTGGCACACGGCGCTGTTCGTCGCGGTGGTCATGGTGTTTGCGGCCGTCACCGCCCGAACGCAAGGGGAGATGATCGCGCATCGCGGGCGCGTCACCGTCTATCTGCTCACGCTGGCATGGGAGTACCTGCTGGTGGGATTCATCCTGTGGGGTGCACGCAAGAGGGGTGTCAGGCTGCGGGAAATTGTCGGCGGCAGATGGAAGTCGCCGAAAAACTTCCTGCTCGATGTGGCGGTCGCGTGTGGATTCTGGGTAGTCGCCGCGGCCGGGCTGGCGGGATTGTCGTTCGCACTCGGGCTGGCGTCGCCCTCGCAAGTGGCGGAAGCAAGAAAACAACTCGGCCCGCTGCTGCCGCGCAGCGGACTGGAATTGGGAATATGGATCCTGCTCAGTGCTACCGCCGGGTTCTGCGAGGAGATCATGTTCCGTGGATACCTGCAGAAACAATTCCTCGCGGCGACGCGCAGCACCGCGGCGGCCATCGTTCTTCAGGCGGTGATCTTCGGCATCGCGCACGCCTACCAGGGCGGGCGCCGCATCATCCTGATCGCCGTCTACGGCGCGCTTTTCGGCATGCTGGCGGCATGGCGCAAGAGCCTGCGGCCGGGGATGATCCAGCACACGCTGCAGGATTCTGTCAGCGGCATCGCCTTCCGGTTACTGAAGTGAGTGGGCTCGCGATTTTTTTGCGAGGGCGCGCGAAATTTCTTCACCGGCGCGCGTGTGTTCTCTGGTTCCGTGGATTTTTTGCTTGACTTCGATTTTGAATGACTCTATACATTCAAGCAATTGCAACGGAACATCGTTGCGAACCATGAACAATGGAAGGGAGAATAGAACCATGGCAACGAAAAAGGGTGGCAAGAAGGCTGCAAAGAAAACGAAGAAGCACTAAGCCTTCACGTTGAAAAAGCAAGGGGGACGCGGGAAGCGTCCCCTAAGTTTTTTGGGGGACGATTTCTTAACCCGCTCCCGCCGCAGTCGCAATCACGTACAACTTCTGCTCGGTCGCCGGACACAGGTTGCGATACTCGCACCAGCGGCACCAGAAGCCCGCTTTCGGGTCGAACCGTTCCGCGGCGATTCCTTCCGCTACCTCCGCGATCTTGGCGCGCGTCTCTAGCACCGCTGCTTCATCGCGCGCGGTGCGCACCTCGGAGTTGTCTTCCAGGTTGTGGATGACCAACTCGGCGGGTTCGGCGTTCAGGGTCTCGCGCGCGGCGATGGCATAGATGGAAAGTTGCAGGCTCTTGTCGGCCTTGTCCTGGTCGAACACCGAGCCGGTCTTGAAATCGATGACGCGCACGCCACTGCCCTCGAGCCGGTCCACGCGATCCATGCGCCCGCGAACCGGGACGCCGCCCACTTTCATCTGAAAACCTCTTTCCGCGTGCAGGACGGGCGGCGCGGGCTGCCGGGCGAGAGCGCTGAGGTAGGCGCCTAGTTGTCGCGCGCCCTGCTGTTCGAAGAGCGTGCGCTGGTAGTCGTCATCGAAAGCGGCGGCGGCAATGAGTTCGCGAAAGCGTTGCAGCACCTCGCCCTCGGTGCGCGCGCGGCCATCGAGGATTGCCTGATGAATGTCGCGCAGCACGTCGTGCACGATCTTCCCGTACAGCATCGAAGCGGAGGCTGGGCCGGGAATTTGCCAGTCCTGCATCAGCTTGTATTTCATCGGGCAGGTGTCGTAGGCGTCGATGGAGGTGGCGCTCAAACCCCGCTGCGCGATTTCGGGCCGCGGCTTCATCAGGAGCCAGGTCGCGACCCCAGAGGCCGGCGCCGCGCCTGCCTCGATGGTGGCGGTGAACGGGCGCGCCGAGTGCTGCCGCCAGCAGCCTTCGGCCCGGGCGCCGCTCATGATGCCGCGGAGCAGGCCGGCGGGCGTGGTGTCCTTGCCTCTTCCCGGACGCGCATAGACGCGGAGCGAATCGCGCGCCCGTGTCAGCGCAACGTAGAACAGGCGCCGCTCTTCTTCGGCGTGAATCTGCTTGCTGTCGTCCGGCAGCGGCATTTCGCGCAGCGCCTGCGGGAATTCGAAGACCGCTTCCTTGTAGCTCATCGGAAACGACCCAGAGTTGGCGCGCAGCACGAACACGGTCTCGAATTCCAGGCCCTTGGCGGAGTGCGCGGTCATCAGTTGCACCGCGCCCTCAGCGGCGGGCACGGGAAGCTCGAGCTTGCCCCCGGCCTCCCGGAACAGATCAACGTAGGCGATGAATTCCTCGAGCGAGCCGGATTCGGTGATCGGCCTGGTATGCCATTTCTCGACGAACTCGCGCAGGATGCGCACCGGGTCGTCGGACTCGCTAAAGCCGAAGGCGCGGACCGCGAATGCGCACACCGGCGCCGCTTCCCAGTTCACCGACGCGGCGTAACCCCGCGCCTTTTCCACCGCCGCGAGCACGCGCGCGCCGCCGGGAATTCTCGGCAGCAGTGAGACGAATGAGGCTTCCCGGGACGCGGCGGCGAGCGCCGCACGCATGGCATCGCCGTCCACGCCGAACATGGGCAGGGCGGCGACGCGGAAGAGTGCTTCTGAATCCGACAGCGACGCTACCGCGGCCAGGCATGCCAGCAGATCGCGAATCACGGCGGTCTCGAGCACGTCGAGACCCTTCACGACGAACGGTATGCCGCGTTCCGCCAGAGCCCTGGCCATCTCCTCGCGATGGGAATGCATGCGGTAGACGATTGCAGTGTCGCCGCCTTGCCCCGAGCTGCGCAGTTCTTCGATCTCGGCGGCGATATCGGCGGCCTCCTCCTCTTTCCCGCCATGCAGAACGATCTCGACCCTGGCGGGCGTCAGCGGCTTCCCTTCCTCCACCGCGCGCTCTTCGCGGGCGGAACGCAGTGCGTGGCGCTCATACTCGGAACCGTCCGGTAACCGGCAGTCCACGGCGGCGTTGCCGTCGATCACGGAAAAGGCGCAAGCGAGAATGTTGGAAGTCGAACGCTGGTTTTCGTCGAGCGGAACCGCCTTCGTGCCCGGGAAGCGGCGCTGGAATTCCTGGAAGGCGGCGCTGGAGGCGCCGCGGAAACGGAAGATCGCCTGGTCGGGATCGCCGACCGCGAATACGTTGTGCTCCTCGCCCGCGAGCAGGTGCGCCACTTGGATCTGCGCCACGTTGGCGTCCTGGAACTCGTCAATCAGCAGGAAGCGCGCGCGTTGCTGTTCGCGGCGCAGCACGCTCGGATCGGCGCTCAACAGGCGGACCGCACCCGTGATCATGTCACCGTAGGTGCCAAGATTCCGTTCGCGCAGCATGGCTTCGACACGGGCAAAGACGCGCGCAATCTCCTCGCAGCGCTCCAGGTGCTCGGCGGGCGTGATGCCGGCGGACTTCTTTGACTTCGTCACCCGCGGCGGCGTGTGCTGGCCCTCACGCAGCTCTTCCACGTACCGGCTGAAGCGCGCCGCGTCCACCAGTTCGTCCTGGCAGCGGCTGAAGAAATCCAGCAGCGCGTCGAGAAACTCGTGCGGTTTCGCTGCCTTGATGTAGTACTGGAGGCCGAGTTCGTGGAGGCGGCGCTTCAGCAGAATCCAGAGGTCTTTTTCTTCGAGCAGGCGGAATTCCTGCCCCGCCCGCTGCAGAATGCCGTAACACAAGGAATGAAAGGTGCATGCGTGCAAGCCCTCGCCGACGCGCGCGGCGAGCCTCTCCACCAGTTCGGTGGCGGCTTTGTCGGTGTACGTGACCGCAAGGATTTCTTCCGGGCGGGCTTCGCCGGTTGCAACCAGGCGTGCAATGCGCTCGACCAGCACAGTGGTTTTTCCCGTGCCCGCGCCGGCGATGACCAGCATCGGCCCGTGGACGTGCTCGATCGCTTCCTTCTGCCGAGGATTGGGTACGAAGCCGCTCATCGCCTGCTTCTTGGGGAGCGGGCCATTATGTGTGAGTCAAGGAAGGTCAGCAACTCTGAATTTCGCCTTAGGCGCCATTGCTGGCGCTAACTCACCTCGGAGATAGCGATGGCGAGCGCGGCAATCGCCGCCGTCTCCGCGCGCAGGATAGTGTTGCCAAGCGAGGCCGATGTCCAGCCCTCGGCATCGAAAGCGGCGAGTTCGTCGGCCGTCCAGCCACCCTCGGGGCCGATCCCGAGGATGATGGAGCTGCCAAATTCAAGTTTCCAGTTGCCGTCAATCGCTTGTTTCAGGGTGAGGCCGCGCTCGCTTTCGGAGAGCAGGATCTTGAGCTCCGACGGCACTGCGAGGGCGGATTCCAGGGGCTGCGGCGCGGCGATCTCGGGCGGCGACACGCGCCGCGACTGCTGCGCCGCCTCATGCGCGATGCGCCGCCAGCGTTCCACCCGCTTCCCTGCCGCCTTTGCCAGGTGCGGCTCGGTGCGGCGCGCGATCACCGGCACGATGGCGGCCGTTCCGAGCTCGGTCGCTTTCTCGATTGCCCAATCCATGCGATCGAACTTGAAAATCGCCAGCAGCAGCGTGATGCGCGCCGGTTCCTTCTGCGGCACGGACTCGCCGAGTTCGAACTCCACTCGGTCGTCGGCGACGTGGACCACGCGGCCCACGCGCACCGCGTCGCCGGTGGAGACTTCGTACTCCTGCCCGACGCGGACGCGAAGCGAGCGGGCCAGGTGCGCGGCGTTGCGGCCCAGCAGGGACGCGCGCGCGCCCGAGACCTCGTCGGCAATCCAGCGGCGGCGGGTCATATGCGGAGGAGGAAAGAGACCCGCACGGAATAGCGAACGAACTTATCCAAAGATGTCCTTGACCTTGCTGAGAATCGTACTGCGCTCCGGCCTGTTTTCCACTCCGTCGGTGGCGGCGAATTCTTCCAGCAGCTCGCGCTGGCGCTTGCTGAGTTTCGCGGGCGTGTGCACCTTCACCTCGACGTAGAGGTCGCCCTTGCCGCGTCCGTTCAGCACCGGCACGCCGCGGTTGCGGATCTTGAATACCGTCCCGCTCTGGGTGCCTTCCGGAACCTTGAGCCTCTCCGGGCCTTCCAAGGTCGGGATTTCCAGTTCCGCGCCGAGCGCCGCCTGCGCGAAAGAGACCGGGACGGCGCAATGTAGGTCGTGGCCATCGCGGTCAAACATGGCATGCTCTTTGACATGGAGCACGATGTAGAGGTCGCCCGCGGGCCCGCCGTGCACTCCCGCCTCGCCCTGCGACGCGTAGCGGATGCGGGTTCCGTCTTCGACCCCGGCAGGGACTTTGACCTCGATGGTGCGCTCGCCCACCTGGCGGCCTTCGCCGCGGCAGGATCGGCAGGGATGGGTGATCACGGTGCCGCGTCCCTGGCAGGCGGAGCAGGTGCGCGCAATGCTGAAGAACCCCTGCTGGTACCGGACTTGTCCGCGGCCGCCGCAGGTGCGACAGCTGACCGGCTCGTGGCCGGGCGCAATCCCCGAACCGTCGCAGGTTACGCACGATTCGTGACGCCGGACCTGAACTTTCTTTTCCGTTCCGAACACCGCCTGCTCGAATTCCAGGGTCAGGTCGTGGCGCAGGTCGCCGCCGCGCTGCGCCCAACTGCGGCGCCGGCCGCCCGCGCCGCCGAACATGTCGCCCATGCCGAAGATGCTGCCGAGAATGTCGCCGAGATCGCCGAAGTCCTGGAAGATGGAGGGATCGAATCCGCCCGCGCCCATCGCGTTGACCCCGGCGTGCCCGAAGCGGTCGTAATTGGCGCGCTTATCGGTGTCGGCGAGCACGGTGTAGGCCTCGGTGCACTCCTTGAAGCGCTCCTCGGAATCGGGATTGTTGGGATTGCGGTCGGGATGATGCTGCAGCGCGAGCTTGCGGTAGGCGCTCTTGATCTCCTGCTCGGTCGCGGAGCGGGTCACACCCAGGACTTCGTAATAATCGCGTTTGCCGTTGTTAGCCACAGTAAGTTTCAGTTTCAGTTTCGGTTTCAGACTCAGCCGGCTTTCGACTGAAACTGAAACTGAAACTTCATTTCTTAGGATTGGTAGCGACGCGCACCATCGCGGGCCGCAGCAGCCGGTTCTTCAACTTGTAGCCGCGCTGGAGTTCGTCCAGCACGTGGTGATGTTCGGCCTCGTCGGTCTCCACCATCTGCACCGCCTGGTGCAGGTTGGGATCGAACGGTTCGCCGCGCGCTGCGATGGCTTGCACGCCGAGCTTGGCGAGCGCGTCATGAAATTGCCGGTTGATCAGCTCAATCCCGGCGTGAAATTCATCGCTGTCGCGCGCCGGGCTGTGCAGCGCACGATCGAAGCTGTCCACGATCGGCAGCAGCGACTGGATGGCGTCGGCGAGCGCGTAATCGCGGAAATCCTGCTGCTCGCGCGTATTGCGCTTGCGGAAGTTATCGAATTCCGCCTGCAGGCGCGCCAGCCGGTCCAGAAGCGTGTCGCGCTCCTGGCGCAACCGTTCCAGTTCTTCCGGCTGCACCGTGGCGGTGATCGTCGCTTCGGGTTCGTTTTCATCCGCCGCCGGCAGCTCGTGCTCGAGATCGAGGGCTTGAGGATCGCCGTCGGCCTTTCCGTTTCCTGGTGCCATAACTCCTATTCCGATTCGTTCAAAATCTTGTCGAACAACCGCGCGATGTACGAAACCGCGGTGATGGTGTGCTGATAGTCAATCCGCGTTGGGCCAATCACCGCCAGCGATCCCATCACTTCTCCTCCGACACGCGCCGGCGCGCCGATGAGCACAAAATTCCGCAGGTACGGCGCTGCTTCCTCCAGCCCGATCACCACCCGCACCGCCTCCTGCTTGGCATCCAGGTAGGCATTCAGCAACTGCACGACACGCTGCTTTTCCTCCAGCGTATGCAGAAGCTGCTGCAGGCGCTCCTTGTCTTCCTCGCTGGCCACCAGGTTGGAGGCGCCATCCAGATAGATGCCGGGCGCGGCCTCTTCGGCTCCAAGCGCCCCCTGGCGGCAGAGTTGCTCGAGCGACTGCATCAACCGGTCATACTCGCTGCGCTCGCGCTGGATGAGCTGCTCCAGCTCAGACTGGATCGCCGTCAGCGTCCAACCCCGGTAATTGTCGTTGATGTAGCGCGCGGCGATTTCCAGGTCAGACTGCGGCAAGTCGGCGCCCATGCGCAGCACGCGGTCGCGCACCACCCCCGACTTCATGATCACCACCGCCAAGATCTTCTTGTCGCCCAGCCGCGAGAAGTAGATGTGGTCAAGAGCGTTCTTCGGCCCGCCGCTCGCCATGGTGACACCCACGCCGTGCGAAATCAGCGACAGCACGTGCGAGGTTCGCTCCATGAATTCCTGCACGTCGCTGGCGCCGTGCAGCGTGGTTTCGATCACGCCCTTGTCCTCGGGCGAGAGCTGTGCCCGGCCGCTGATCTGGTCCACGTAGTAGCGGTAAGCGTCGGCGGTAGGAATGCGTCCCGCGGAGGTGTGGGGCTGCTCCAGCAATCCGGCCTCGGAGAGGTCGCTCATGACGTTGCGGATGGTCGCCGGACTGAGCCCCTCGCGGTTCATGCGCGCCAGAGTGCGCGAGCCGATCGGCTCCCCGGTCGCAATGTAGCTCTCCACGATGGCCGTCAGGATCTCGTGTTCGCGCGGGCCGATTTGTCCACTGGGCGGCATAGTATTGCCAAGGGCCTAGCCCTAAGTACCTTTAGATGCAAAAACTTAGGATTCCATTCGCGTCTTCTCTGATTGTAGGAACAGAGGAGTGGGAAGTCAAGGTTGGCAGTCACGACGCCGGAGTGCTAAACGGCAGTTTCATTCCTCAGCGTCAGATCGCGAGTTCCGTGCTGAAACCGAAACTGAAACTGAAACTACATTATCTGGATCACGTCCTGCGGACTGGCGGCGCGGATTTCCTGCACGCGCTCTTTCACCCGCTGCGCGAAGGCGTAGAGGGATTTCGCGTGCGGCGAACCGGGCCCTTCGAGCACAACCGGATGGCCGCTATCACCGCCCTTGCGGATATCAGGATCAATCTCGATTTGTCCGAGGAACGCGAGCCCGAACTGTTCGGCGGTGCGCGCGCCTCCGCCCTTGGAGAAGATGTCAATCTCCTGGTGGCAATGCGGACACAGAAAGTAGCTCATGTTCTCCACCAGCCCAACGATGTCCACTTTCACCTGGCGAAACATCTCGATGGCCTTGCGCGCGTCCTGCAGCGAGACATCGGACGGGGTGGAGACCACGATCGACCCGGTGACCGGCACTGTCTGAATGAGCGAGATGGCGACGTCACCCGTGCCCGGCGGCAGGTCTACGACCAGGTACTCGAGCGTGCCCCACTCCACCCGCTGCACGAATTCGCGGATCATCTGGTGCAGCATGGGCCCGCGCCAAATCAGCGGCTTGTCGCCGGGATTGAGAAAGCCCACCGAGATGACCTTGATGCCGTAGCGCTCCAGCGGCTCGATGCGGTTGTCGCCGACGATGCGCGGCGTCGAGTTGGAACCCAGCATCAGCGGCACGTTGGGACCGTACACGTCGGCATCGAGCAGGCCCACCTTGTGACCGAGCTTGGAGAGCGCCAGCGCCAGGTTGACGGCGAGCGTGGTCTTGCCGACACCGCCCTTGCCCGATCCTACGGCGACGATCGCGTCCACTCCGGGCAACGGCTGCGGCCCCACCGGGGGTTGTGCGTGCATGTGACTCAAGGGAAAACCTCGTGGTTAGGACTAATCCTTGATTATACGATGCGGAGTATGGGGTGATCCTCCGAGCTGGTGATTTAGTGACCGTGAACCGCCGCTACGTTGCTGGATGTTCCGGCCGCTGGTTGCAGGACAAACGCGAAGGTACAACCGTGGTTGAGCTGGCTGGCCACGCGAATATTTCCGCCGTGGGCGCGCACGATGTGCTTGGCAATGGCAAGACCGAGGCCGGTGCCGCCGGATTCGCGCGAGCGCGCTTTGTCCACCCGGTAGAAGCGCTCGAACAGGCGCGGCAGATGTTCGCTGGCGATGCCGGGACCGTAGTCGCGCACGTAGAACTCCACCCCGTTTTCGTCATCCTGCGCACCGACCGCGATGCGCGCACCCGACCCTGCGTACTTGATCGCGTTGTCAATCAGGTTGGTGAACACCTGGTGGATGGCATCCTTGTCGGCCTGCACCATCTGCGTGGCCGTGTTCTCGACTTCGATCTCGATGCCGCCGGCCTTGGCGGCGGCAGGAAAGGTTTCGACGGCGTCGTCGAGCAGCGCGGCGGGCGACGTGGGGCGGAGACTGAAGGCGCGCTCGCCCGATTCGACGCGCGCCAGCACCAGCAGATCTTCGGTCAACCGGGCCATGCGGGCGGCGTTCTTGCGGATCACCTCGAGGAAGTCTTGCTTGGTCGCCGCATCGGCGCTGCCGGAGGACTCCAGATCGAGCAGAGTTTCGGCGAATCCCTGGATCGAGGTCAGCGGTGTGCGGAGTTCGTGCGAGACGTTGGCGATGAAATCGCGGCGGGTTTTTTCCACGCGCTCGATGTTGGTATGGTCGTGCAGCACGGCGACCGCACCGCCGCCGGGCAGGGGGGCGGCGGTCACTCCGAAGGTACGGCCGGGAACCAGGGCGGTGGCGCGCGCGGTTCGAGGTTCGTTGTGCTCCAGCGCGCCCTCGACCGCGGCGAGATAGTCGGGGTCGCGAACCGCGCCCACCAGCGGCGAGCCGATGGAAACGCGCGCGATGGCGTTCATGGGACCGTTCGACCACTGGATGCGGCGGTCGTGGGAGACGGCGAGCACCGCGTCCTGCATGCTGTTGAGCAGCGCTTCCAGCTGCTTGCGGCCGGTTTCAACGGCAGCAAAGCTCCCCTCCAACTGGCGCGCCGTGCGGTCAAGGGCGGAGGCCACATGGGCGATCTCGTCGCCGGAGGATTCCTCGATTCGCGCGCTGAGGTCACCAGAGGCGATGCGATCGGCGAACACGACGATACGCTGGAGGCGGCCCGAGACGAGGCGCGCCACTACAGCCGA
Organism: Terriglobia bacterium; assembly: GCA_020072845.1. NCBI lineage: Bacteria > Pseudomonadati > Acidobacteriota > Terriglobia > Terriglobia bacterium. Next base: position 96,562 of record JAIQGF010000003.1, on the reverse strand, counting down.
GATGATGGTCGCCAGCAACAACGCCGCCAACGATGCCCATAGCAGGTGCAGGCGAATGTTGCGGGTCGTCTGCTGGATGAAGGAGAGCGGATAAGCGAGGCGCACGGCGCCACCCTGGATGGGCGCAGCGACGTAAAGAAAAGGAATACCGACGGTATGGCTGGTGCGCGTGGCGCTGCCGATGCTGCCGTGCAGCGCGGCGATGAATTCCGGCCGGGTCGCGTGGTTTTCCATCTCGGCGGGATTGGCGCGAGTGTCGGCGAGCACAAGGCCGTCAGGCGTGATGATGGTGGCGCGGGCGTCGGCGGCGCGAGAAACATCGTCGGCAATGGCTTGCAGGCTTCGGCGTTCACGGTCCTGCTGCACCGCCTGGGCGAACAGTGTCGCCTTCTGCTCCAGCGAGGTGCGGATTTCCCTGTAAAGAGACTCTTCCCACGCCTTGCGGACGGAGAAGTCGAGCGTGAGAGTGGCGACCGCGATCACCAGCAGGAAGGCGCCGAGCAGCTTAAAGAAGATGCGATTCGTCATCGCGGCACCTCGAAACGGTAGCCGGTGCCGCGGACGGTCTTTAAATAACGCGGGTCTTCGGGATTGCTTTCGATTTTCTCGCGCAGGCGGCGGACATAGACATCCACCGAACGCGGGGTGACAAAGGCGGTGTCGCGCCACACCGCGTCCAGCAATTGGTCGCGGGTGAAGACGCGGCCGGTGTGGCGCGCGAAATAGTCGAGCAGGCGAAACTCGGTGGCGGTGGTCGAAACGTTGTTGCCGCGGACGGTGAGCGTCATGGCGCCGGTGTCAATGCGGAGGTCGCCGAGCTCGCGGACGGTGGACGGCAGCGGGGGTTCGAAGCGGCGCAGCACGGCCTTGATGCGCGCCACCAACTCGCGCGGGCTGAAGGGCTTGGAAATGTAATCATCGGCGCCCACTTCGAAGCCGAGCACGCGGTCGGTTTCGGACGTCTTGGCAGTAAGAAAGATGATGGGCGTGGGGGCCAGAATCTCCGAGGCTCGTACCTGCTCGCACAGAGCCAGGCCGCTGCCGCCGGGAACCATGATGTCGAGCAGAAACAGAGCGGGGCGGTGCTTGAGGGCGTCGGGCAGCACGCCCCCGATCGCGGAGTAGGTGCGCACCAGGTAGCCGGAGGCCTCGAGATGATGGCGCACCAGGCGCGTGATGTCGGCGTCGTCTTCGACCAGAAATATCTGCTGTTTCACTCCCCCTAGTGTAGCCGGGCAGGTGCATGCGATTCCATCCTGCCCGGTTGTTTCACTGAGAATTCACCGGGTTGTAACACGGCTGTAACAGTTCGTTACTAACAATTGGGAGGAACAGGAGGAATTTAACCTTGACTCGACGCATGCTGGTTGGCGCAGTGTTGGTGTTGACGCTGGCGTTCCTTACGAGCGCGGCCGTAGCGCAAACAAACCTGAACGGGGCGGGCGCGACCTTCCCGTACCCGATCTATTCGAAGTGGTTCAACGAATTCCAGAAGGTGCATGGCGTACAAATTAACTATCAATCGATCGGCAGCGGCGGCGGAATCCGGCAGTTGCAGTCCGGAACGGTGGACTTCGGCGCCAGCGACATGCCGCTCGATGATAATCAGCTTAAGGAAATGGGCAAGACGATCATTCAATTTCCGACCGTGCTGGGCAGCGTGGTGCCGGCCTACAACGTGCCAGGGGTCTCAGGGGAGATCAAGTTCACACCCGAGGCGCTGGCGGGTATTTATCTGGGGAAGATCACCAAGTGGAACGACAAGGCGCTGACCAGCGCCAACCCTGGGCTGAAGCTGCCCGACACGGACATCGTGGTGGTCCACCGCTCCGACGGCAGTGGAACAACCTTTGTTTGGACCGACTACCTTTCCAAGATCAGCCCGGAGTGGAAATCGCAGGTCGGTGCCAATACCTCCGTGAAATGGCCGGTCGGCCTGGGCGGCAAGGGCAATGAGGGCGTTTCGGGAGTGGTGCGGCAGCAGCCGGGAGCGATTGGTTACGTGGAACTGATCTACGCGCTGCAGAACAACATCCCGTTTGGCACGGTGAAGAATTCGTCCGGGACCTTCGTGAAAGCCAGCCTCGATACGACCACCAAGGCGGCCGCGGGCACGAAGGTGCCGCCGGATTTCCGCGTGTCCATCACGAATGCGCCAGGAAAGGACGCGTACCCGATTGCGAGCTTCACCTACTTGCTGGTGCCCACGCAATGGCAGGACCAGACGAAGAAAACCGCGATGGTGAACTTCCTGACGTGGATGCTCAACAACGGGGAGCCCATGGTAACCGCGTTGAACTACGCTCCTCTGCCCAAGCAAGTCGCGGAAATGGAGCGGGCCAAGCTCAAGGAAATCCGGTAATTGAATTTTGGGGATGAGGATAAGGGCGACGGCACTGCCGGCGCCCTTTTTCATTGGCCACCGATGATGAGCCGCTTCCAACCCCCCGACGCACCCGAGAGGGCTGCCTGAGCGCTCGTCAAGCACAAGTTGGAACGTGGCCCGTTTCGCCTTCCCTCAGTGTTTAACAATCCTGTAACAAAGGTCTGTTAGCTTGGCCACACGAACTTGAATACGCGAAGCAAGCCGGAGTTGCGCGTGGCCGACCCACAGTCGAAAGTGCCTGACCTTGAGTCGATGGCACAGGCGGGGAAGCCGTTACCGCAGCCGCCGGCTTTCCGCACGAGCGCCGCTCCAGACCAAATCTTCAAGTACGTAACGGTGGCAGCAGCGCTGTCGGTTGTCGCAGCCGTGTTACTCATCGTTTTCGAATTGGTCTGGCACTCCCGGCTGGCGATCTCGAAATTCGGATTTGGTTTCTTCGTCGGCAGCAACTGGGACCCCGTCGGCGGCGAGTTTGGAGCGTTTCCGTTTATCTATGGCACCTTGGTCTCCTCGCTGATCGCGCTGATCATCGCGGTGCCGCTCGGAATCGGAGTGGCGATCTTTATCAACGAATTGTGCCCGCGCCCGCTGCGCGCGCCTTTGTCGTTCACGGTGGAGCTGCTGGCCGCGATTCCGAGCGTGATTTACGGTCTGTGGGGCATTTTCGTTCTGGTGCCTTTCCTGCGCCTGCACATTGACCCGTTCCTCAAGCAGTCCTTGGGGTGGACGGGCCTATTCACCGGCCCAATCTACGGGATCGGGATGCTGGCCGCGGGAGTGATCCTGGCGATCATGGTGGTGCCGTTCATCTCGTCGATCACGCGCGAAGTGATGCTCACCGTTCCGCAGCACCAGCGGGAAGGCGTTCTCGCCCTGGGCGCCACGCAGTGGGAGATGATTCGCACCGGGATCCTGCGCAACGCGCGGGTGGGCATCGTCGGCGGCGTCATGCTGGGCCTCGGCCGGGCGCTGGGCGAAACCATGGCGGTAACGATGGTGATCGGCAATCGCCCGGAAATTGCGAAATCATTGTTCGCGCCCGGGTACACGATGGCCAGCATGATCGCCAACGAGTTCACCGAGGCCACCGGCAATCTTTATCTCAGCGCGATTGTTGAAATCGGGCTGGCGCTGTTTCTGCTGACCCTCGTGGTCAACGCCTTGGCCCGGCTGCTGGTGTGGATGACGACGCGGGGCTCGCCGTCGAGGGTGTATGGCTGAGGTGCTTCAATCCGGGATGCCGGTCCGGGTGAGCTGGTACCGGCGGATCGTCAATCGCGCCGTCATGGCGGCCACCGGCCTGGCTGCCCTGCTGGTGCTGGTGCCTCTGTTCCTGATTCTCGGATTCCTGATGATCAAGGGAGTTGGCTCGGTGAACTGGGCGTTTCTGACCCATATTCCGAAACCGGTTGGCGAAACCGGTGGCGGTGTAGGAAACGCGATCGTAGGGACGTTTATGATCCTGGGCGTGGCCAGCCTGATCGGAGTGCCCTGGGGGATTGCCGGGGGAATTTACTTGTCCGAATACGGCCGCAATACGTTAGGCAACGTCATCCGCTTCACGGCCGACGTGCTCAACGGTGTGCCCTCGATTGTTACCGGGATCGCAGTGTACGGGCTGGTGGTGGTGACGCAGAAGCATTTCTCTGCATTCGCGGGCGGCATCGCCTTGGGCATCATGATGATCCCCATCATCGTCCGGGCGACGGAGGAGATGCTGCTCATGGTGCCGCAGACCATCCGCGAAGCGGCGCTCGGCCTGGGTATTCCGCAGTGGAGGACCACCTTGTCGGTCACCTTGCGCACGGCGAGCGCGGGAGTGATTACCGGAATCATGTTGGCGTTTGCCCGCGTGGCCGGCGAGACGGCCCCGCTGCTATTCACCGCGTTCGGAAACCAGTTCTGGAACTTGAAATTCAGCCAGCCGACCGCCGCCTTGTCGCTGCAGGTATACACTTACGCGATTTCGCCGTACGACGACTGGCACCGCATGGCGTGGGCGGGAGCGCTCGTGCTGATCGTGATGATCATCGGGACGATTTCGGTGGTGCGCATTTTCGCCAGCCGCGGGCTGTTGAAGGGGGCGGCTTAACGTGGGCGTGGGAATCGATGTCCGCGGGCTGCGCGCCTGGTTCGGCAAAATCGAGGCGCTGCACGGCATCAGCGTGCAGATGCAGCCCAACACGGTCACGGCGATCATCGGGCCGTCCGGTTGCGGGAAGTCCACCTTCGTCCGCTGCATCAACCGCATGCATGAGACCATTCCGGGAGCCCGGGTCGAGGGCAAGCTGCTGATCGGCAACACCGACGTGTACGGGAACGGAACGCCGGCGGTGGAAGTGCGCCGGCGCGTGGGCATGGTTTTTCAAAAGCCGAATCCTTTTCCGACCATGACGATCTATGACAACGTGGCCGCGGGATTGAAGCTCAACGGATTTCGCAACCGCCGCGAGCTGGAGGAAACCGTCGAGCGGTCGCTGCGCTTGGCCGCCCTGTGGGACGAGGTCAAGGACGGGCTCAAGAAACAATCGGGGGCGAGCCTTTCCGGCGGGCAGCAGCAGCGGTTGTGCATCGCGCGCGCTTTGGCCGTACAGCCGGAAGTGCTGCTGATGGATGAGCCGGCGTCGGCGTTGGATCCGATCTCCACCGCGAAAATTGAAGACCTGATTTACCAGTTGAAGGAGCGCTTCACGGTCGTGATCGTCACCCACAACATGCAGCAGGCGGCCCGGGTCGCGGAGTGGACGGGGTTTTTCCTCCTCGGCGATCTGATCGAGTTCGACAAAACCCAGAAGATCTTTACCACTCCCGGGGACAAGAGGACCGAGGACTACATTACCGGCAGGTTCGGATGACGCGCACTCGCTTTCACGAAGGCCTGGACGAACTGAAGGACCGGCTGCTGCGCATGGCAGGCATGGCGGAACTGTCGATTACGCGCGCGATCAATGCTTTCCGCGAGCGCGACGGGGCCCAGTGCCGGCTGGTGTTCGCCAGCGAGGCCGCCATCAACGCCGACGAGCGCGAAATTGACGAATTGGCGCTCGACCTGCTCGCCATGCAGCAGCCGATGGCGATCGACCTGCGCTTCATCGTCGCCGTGATTAAGATCAACGCCGATCTGGAGCGCGTCGGCGACCAGGCGGTCAACATCGCCGAACGGGTCGAACGATTGCTGACCGTGCCCGCGGTGGACTTGCCGATTGACATCCCGCTGATGGCTGCGACCTCCGCAAAGATGATCCGGATGGCCCTGGAAGCGTTCGTGCTCGGCGATGCCAATCTTGCCGAGCGGGTGCTCACCATGGACGACACCGTGGACCGCATGAACTACGAGATCGCCGACGTGATGATGGATCTGATGAAGAAGTCGCCGGAAGTGACCGAGCAGGCAATGGATGCGATCATCATCGCGCGCAACCTGGAGCGCGTCGGCGACCACGCCACCAATATCGCCGAGGACGTGATCTTTTGGGTGCGCGGGGCCGACGTCCGCCACCACTTCGGCGGGGAACCGAACCGCTGATCGGCTCGCGGCGCTCTTCCGCCAAACTCCGCTGAACCTCGGACACGGTAAGTCCTTTCACCGTCTGGCCATGGCCATCGGTGCCACACATTCAAGATGCGCCCTGCGAACTGAGCAGGGACTCGCCAAGCACTGGATGGATGATCACGTCCTGCTTGGCCTGGCGGCTCCGTTCGTGATCGCCTTCCACGCCTCGTTCAAGTTTCGTGGATTTGTTGGCACGGCGTGTTGGATCATGAGCGCGGTCGCGCTCAGCGGGGTGATCGGCCGCTACCTGTACAGCCAGATACCGCGCCGCGCGACTGCGGCCGAGCTGTCGCTTAAAGAAGCGCGCGATCTGCAGGAGAAGGACACGGCTCAGCTTTCCTCGCAGCGCCTGTATTTACGATGATCGGATCGGGGCAACCTGGACGCCAACTAGCGGACGAGGAGCTCAGTAAACTCGTGCATCTGGGCCAGTGCCCAAGCGTAGTTGAGTCCGACGCCGACGAGAGCGCCAACGAGCAACGCCCACTGGAGATGACGCCTTCCCTGCCTCTGAGAATGTTTCCAGGCCAACAATCTCTCGACTCGGGTGCTTAACGGAGCGCCATTCTCGGGAATCAGGGTCATTCCTATTTCTGGCGTTCGCGCTTGTGCAGATACGCGAGCCATCTTGAGCAAGGCGGAAGCCAGATCGAGCGCTGTGTGTTCGTGGCAGACTGCGTCATCGTCGGCGGCAATTTCAGCCGCTCTCGACCACTCTCGCTCCAGGGAAGCGAGCGCCGGAAAGGGGCAGAAGCGGAGCACCAGCTTCTTGAGATTGTCTTTGCGCTGGACGTGGGCCACCTCGTGTCGAATCGCAGCCTCGATCTCCACTGCATCCAGGAGCGCAACCACTCCGCTGGAAACCAATAGCTTGGGACGCCATACACCGCTGACACAGAACATCGGAGCCCCGCCCAACACCTCATAGGCTGGAATCCCGGCGGGCATCTCCGGCCGCCGCGCTTGGGCCAGGCACGCAGCGACGAACCGCGCCGTCTTCAACCAGGCTCTAGCGGCATTGAAGCACCCAGCGACCAGCACTCCAGCCGCGCCAACAGCAAGAGCAATAGCACCGGCGCCAATTGTCTCGTCGGTGAACCGAGGCTCCAGGTACAGAAAGGAGGGCACTGTGAAAAGTGCGACCAGGGCGCAAGCGCCGAACAACGGAGCAACGCGAATGCCATAAAGAGCGGCGTCGCTCCGCGGCGGGTATTTCCTCCCGACCAACGTCCAAACGCAGGCAATGATTACAGACAAAGCGGCGTACACGAGGAAGAAAACACCCAGCGAGACCACGGCGCCACGAAGCCAATACATCAGCGCGCCTCCCTCTTCCTCAGCGCGCGTCGCTTGCGGCCGACAGCGCGCGCCAGTTCATCGAGCAAGGCGGCGTCGTGCTCGGTGACGGTGTCGACCAGGAAGGAGACTGGCAACGCTGGGTCGCCAGAACGGAGCAGATTCTGCAGGCTGGCTGCAACCGTGTTGCGGTTGTATTCCTCTTCTGTCTCCCGGGACCGGTAGCGGAAGGCGCGGCCGTCAAGGGCGCGCTCGAGCAGCCCCTTCTTATACAGCCGATCAAGAGTTGTCATGACGGTCGTGTAGGCCGCCTGAACCGCCGCCCCGTCGAGCAACTCTCGTACCGTGGCATCACCGCGTCTCCGTAATGCCTCCAGCAGCTCCATTTCGAGAGGGCCCAACGCGTGGCTGCGGGCGATCGACGATTTGAGCCTGCGCAACATTTGACCCGTTCTTTCCGGCTGACCAGCTTACGATCAATTCCTGGGTTCATCAATCGCTGCGCCCCGCGACGCCCGCGGACGCACTGCTTGACTGGGGAAACGCAAGAACAGCGGCCCGCACGGGAGCGTGCGTCTTCAATACATCAGGCGCAGCGAAAATTGCAGCGAACGCGCCGGCAACTGGTTCGTGATGCCGGTCAGCGGCAGACCAAAGCCGGTCCCGGCCGTCGCTCCGTTTCCGTACGTCCCGCTGTAGCCGACAAAGTTCGGGTGATTGAAGACATTGAATGCCTCGGCGCGAGCTCTCACGTGGAACCGTTCACCAAACGCAATGTCCTTCTCCACAAAGGGCGCGACCTCGTAGATGGCCCGGCCACGGCCGGCATTGCGGGGCACGACCGCGCCGTTGATCACCGGCCGGTCCGTCGTTGCGCCGGTATCGCCGCTGTTATTGGTGCCCGTCACGAAATTGAACGGCAGGCCTGAGGCCAGCGTCGCGACTCCACCAAGATTGAATCCCAAGGGCGCACTGTAAGTTCCACTGAGCACAAAGCGGTGGCGCTGGTCGTAGATCGCGCTGCCCTTTTCCTCTCGGCCGGTGAAATTAGGATCGTTCGGGTTGCCGCCCGGAGCGTCGGGATCGACGTTGTCAATCGAGTGCGAGTACACATAGCTGGCCAGCATAACGAAACGGCGGCTGAAATGATGATTGAGGTTGACGTTCAACGCCTGGTATTGCACAAAGCCGTTGTTGACATCCGTCTGAATCACGGCATAAGCCGGCTGCGGCGGATTTGCCGTTGCCGGATTGCAGGTGCGCCCGGCATCAGCATAGAACTTCACCCAGAGTGGGCGCGTGCAATTGGCAGCCTGTGCGCTCCGCGTCTGTCCCTGCGCCGTTCGCAGGAACGGTGTCGGCGGATCGACATCCAACGGGCGAACGACATGTACCGTGTGTGACCCGAGATAATCCGCGCTGAGTACCCAGCCTCGGCCGAATTGGTGCTCGAATCCGAGTGTCCATTGCTCCGAGTAGGGGTTCAGAAGCGCATCGGGGTAGCCCATAAGAACCGACGTGGAAAAGAACTGATCGTAGAATGCTCTCCGTCCGGGCCGGATATACAGGCTTCGCACCGGAGCGACGGCGCCGGCCGGGAATGCAGGTAAGGGCACGGCGGAAACACTGCTCGGAAAACCAATCTGTCCGGGAGTGGCGGTGAAATTGAACACTCCGGTCGGCCCGCCGAGCGCGTAGTTGGCCTCGGAGTTGTCGACAACCTGAGAGTAATAGATGCCGAATCCACCGCGGACCACCGTCCTGCCCGCGCCGCGCCAGTCATAGGCGAAGCCCACGCGGGGAGCGAAGTTCTTGCGCGCGTCGGTAAAAGTCTGCTGCTCATACCGCAGCCCCAGGTTCAGGGTAAGGTCGGGGCGAACCCGGAAGTCGTCCTGCACGAATAACGACCATAGCGTGTCATCGACCGTGTAATTGGCGCTGCCGTAACTCTGCGTATAGCTGCGAACGTTGGTGATATTGTTGAGGAACGTTGGACCTTCGCACACCGTAAGCGGCTGGGTGCAGGTGTTGTATTGGAGCTGCCCGAGAAAGATCGGGCCCCCGAACTCCTTGCTGTTGCCGCCATTGTGCGCATGCAGCACATCGGCCCCAAATTTCACCTGGTGCCGGCCCCAGGCCGCCGCCAGCGTGTCGCTGAATCCATATTGCCGGTTCAGAAGAAGCGCGGATTGTGATGTGCCCGTGGTAAACGTTCCGCCGGTGGAGATGGGAACCACGAATTGTGTGCCGAGAATCACAGGATCGAATTGCGTAATTGGCGAAGCCAACTGGAATTGCGCCCGCACATTGTTCAGCAGCGCCGGCGTTAAGACCGCAGTTTCGCCTGCTTCCAGCGAGTAAGTCCGTCTCCGGAAAATACGATCCACCGTGGGCAGGCTGTTGCCTCCCACTGCGCCATTCGGATTCGTATCGTGAAAACTGTCGGTATTCGCGCGAACAAATACCGTGTTGCTTGGATTCAATGCGTGATCGAGGCGCAGAAACGTCATCCAGTCTGCGTAGTGCCCGACGAATACACCGGGAGCAATCGGAGACGTAACCGGCGAGCCGCGGTTCTGCCGGCTGTACTCGCCGGCGAAGAAGAAGTGCGTCCGGTCGCTTCCCGGGATTGGCCCGGAGAATGCTGCGCCAAGTTGTCCCAGGGAATCCGTCACCACCTGGTTGCCGCTGGTGGCCGTGTTGGCCGTGAACCCCGATAGCCTTGCTGCCGTATCGCTTGGCCGCCAAAGTCCCAACAGATCGCCGTGGTATTGGTTGCCGCCGCTTCTCGTCACCAGATTGACGACGCCGCCGGTGGTGGCGCCGTACGCCGCGGAGAATGCATTCTCCAGGACCGTCATTTCTTGAATCGCCACCAGCGGCACGTTCGTGAAGATCGTCTGCCGGCCCCAACTGTCGTTTCCGGAGCTGCCGTCCACTACCCACGCGGTCTGGCGGCGCCCAGACCCGTTCGTCGTAAAAAGATTCTGGTTCATGAATACATCGCCCTGGTTCAGAGCCGGCCGGTTCGCCGCATTCAGCAGCGGCAAATAGGTAATCCGGTGGTTCAACAAAGGAGTCTCTTCAAGCTGCATCGCGCCGAGGCGGTCGCCGAGCTGGGGCTCGTCGCTGCGCACCTCTCCTGCAACTCCGGTCACAATGACTTGTTCTTGCACCTGCGAAACGCTTAATTGCAGCCTGAGGTCTGCCGTGCCTCCACCAACCAGCGTGAGCTCGCGGCTGGCGTCCGCAAAACCCTCTTTGTGTGCCGTCGTCGTGTAGGTTCCGACGGGCAGTCCCGAGATTACAAAGTTTCCCGAGGCATCGGTCACGGCGCTGCGCTCGGCCGCAGTCCTCGCGTTCTTGACCTTGACTTCGACTCCGACAACGGCGGCGCGGCTCTGATCCAGCACTTGGCCTCGAAGGGTCGCAGTATCAGGCGTTTGAGCGTGCGACGCGGCGGCAAACCACAGTGTCATCAGGAAGCAAACGGCCAAGCGAGACATTCCCCACCCCGGCGGAAGCGTTATCTATTGACGCGCAACACCTTACAGCGGGCGAAATGTCTACTACCAAAATAGTAGCCAGCGCAGTAAGGCCGCCTTTGCGATTGCGCCCGCCTTAGCAGCGATTCTCGGCGTGGTGACTGGGGACGTGCTCTACCCACCCCAGACTGACTCACGCAAATAGCACGCTTGGGGTGACTACGTGGTGTAGTGTATGAGGAGACCACAAAGCGCACTATGTCCAATATCAGTACAACCAAAGGCGTGATCGGAATCCTCACCGGCGGCGGCGACGTGCCCGGTTTGAACCCGGCGATTCGGGCGGTCACCATCAGGGCGCTGCGGGAGGGCTACCAGGTGATCGGGCTGCGCCGCGGATGGGCGAGCCTGGTCGACATCATCCGCGACAAGGACTACGACAATCGCAACAATTTCCAGACCCTCTCCGAGGAACTCGTCAATCGGGCAGGCCGGACCGGGGGAACCTTCCTGCATACGTCCCGCACGAATCCAAGTCAGGTCAGGAAATCCCATATCCCCACTCACTTGCAGGGCACATACCAAGCCGAGAGGAACGACTTGACGCCGGAAGTGCTCAAGAATCTTGACTGGCTCGGGATCGACTATTTGATTCCGATCGGCGGCGATGACACGCTGAGCTATGGGGTACGCCTGTATCAGGAAGGCGTGAAGGTGGTCGGGATTCCCAAGACCATGGATAACGATGTTCCGGGAACCGACTACTGCATCGGGTTCAGCACCTGCGTGACGCGCACCATTCAGATGATCAACAGTCTGCGGACTTCCGCCGGTTCGCATGAACGTTTTCTGGTGGTCGAGGTGTTCGGCCGTTATGCCGGCTTCACCGCCATGTTGCCGACCATGGCGGGGGCAGCGAACCGCTGCGTCATCCCGGAGCATCAGTTCAATATCGAGCGCTTGACGGAATTGCTGGTGGCCGACCGCCGCAAGAACCCAAGCCGGTATTCTGTCCTGCTGCTGTCAGAAGGAGCGATGTTCGAAGGTGGGGAAATGGTCTTTGAAAAGGAGACGACCGACGCCTTCGGGCATAAGAAACTGGGCGGAATCGGGGATCTGGTCTCGGAAAAGCTGCAGGAACTCTCCCCGAAATACAACAACGGCGACCTTATCCACGTCATCAACCAAAAGCTGGGCTATTTGGTCCGCGGTGGCGATCCCGACGCGATCGATTCGATCGTCCCCATGGCCTACGGCAATCTTGCCCTCGACCTGATTCTGAACAAGGCCCACGGCAGGCTGGTGGTCCTCAAGAACGGCCGCTACGACAACATGCCGATCGACGTGGTAACCGCCTCGAAGAAAGTCGTGAACGTGAAAGAAAACTACAACACCGAACGACTGCGGCCGCACTACAAGAGCTTCGAGATGAAGCCCCTCTTCATCATGACAAGCGATCTTTCTTAGGTCGTATCCGTCGCGATTCAGAACCGTTGCTGCCCGCAGGATTCGGTGCGCTGTCGTTTCTGCGATTCCGATTGTTTGCGATTTCACCGTGAGCGCGACCGCGTCCTCTGGACTCGCGGTGACCTTTGCGGCCAGCGGCAATTGCACCGTGACCGGCTCGACGGTTCACAGCAGCGCTGCTGGCTCGTGCACCATCACGGCTTCGCATTCCGATTTGCATGTCGAAATGCTCCTTCGTGAAGTTTCGCCAAGTTGCGCTTACTGGAGCGCCTGCTTCACCGCCGCCGCCAGGGTCGCAAGCCCAGCGCCGACATTGGGACCGAGATGCACGCGCAACGCACGCCGGCCGCGATCGGCCAGCACCTGGAAGTCGCCGCGCGCTTGCGCCGCCTTCACCACTCCGAAGGTGTACTTCTGTCCGGGAACCGGCAGGTCCCGGGCGTCGTCACAGGTGATCTGCAGGAACACGCCGCTGTTGGGACCGCCTTTGTAAGCCTGGCCGGTGGAATGCAGGAATCGCGGTCCGAAACCAAGGCAGGTGGCAACCCGCTTGACATCGCGGATATCGTGCCGGATGCCCTGGAGAGCAGCTTCGTGCGCGTCGTTCATCTCGATGAACGCCAGCACCGCGAAGTAATCTCCGGCCTTCGTGCGGTCGAGATGCGCCTTCAGATATCCCGCCAGCGATTGCTGCTGCGCGGATTTCTTCAGCGCTTCCGCATTCTTCGGATCGGTAAACAGGCGAATGCCGTCCGCCTCAAACAGCGGGGTCTCCGGCGGCAGGCTGCCTTGCTGCTCGTATTCCGAGGTCAGCTTGCGAGTGGCGATCTTGGCGGCTTCGACGTCGGGCTGGTCGAACGGATTGATCCCGATCACCGAGCCCGCCACCGCCGTCGCAATCTCCCAGCGGAAGAATTCCTCTCCCAGACTGTACTCCCGCTCGACAGCAATACGAACCACCGGCTGCCCGGTCTTTTCCAACGCTTCGATGGCCGCGTCTTGTGCCTTGTCCGGCGCCGAGTCAAGCCGCAGGTAGGCGAACACACGGTCATTGCCGTACACCTCGGGCCTGCCGAGACGTTCGCGATCCACCGGGACCAGGCCTTTCCCGATTTTGCCGGTGGACTCGGCGACCAACTGTTCGAGCCATGCGCCAAGATCGAAAATGCCCGGCGAGGTGATGATGGTGACCTTGTCGCGGCCGCGAACGCCGAGCGTGCCCAGGATTACGCCCAGCACGACACCGGGATTCTCTTCGACCGGCACGGTCGCGCCGCAGGCGTGCACCATCTCTTCCGTCGCGTTGAGGAAACGCGGCATATCGACGCCCATCACCGCCGCCGGAACCATGCCGAAGTCGGACAGCGCCGAGTAGCGCCCGCCGATGCTCTTCAGTCCGTAGAAAATGTGGCGGAAGCAGTCGCTCTCGGCCACGCGCTGCATGTTGGATCCCGGATCGGTAATGGCGATGAAGCGATTGCCGGCTTCGGCGGCGCCCAATTCCTGCTTGGCGCGCTCGAAGAAGTACTGCTTGAAAATGTTGGGTTCCAGGGTGCTGCCGGACTTGCTCGACACGATGAAGATCGTGCTCTTGTAATCAATCCGGCTTTCGATGGCCTTGATTTGCGCCGGGTCGGTGGAATCGAGTACGTGCAGTTCCGGCGAGCCCGCGATCTTGCCGAAGGTCAGCCGCATGACTTCGGGACAAAGACTGGATCCGCCCATGCCCAGCAGCAGCGCGTGCTTGAACCCAGCGGCCTTCACCTCCTCGGCGATTGCCTTCAGGTGCTGGATGCGCGCGAGCTGGTCGTCAAGGATGCCCATCCAGCCGAGCCAGTTGGCTTCGTCGGCGCCGGTCCACAGCGAGGCGTCGCCGCGCCACAGCCGCCGCGCCTTCTCCTGCTTTTTCCAGTCATCGAGCGTGGCGCGGACGGCGTTGGTGAGGTCGGCCGGCATTTTGAAAGTCTGGCGGTTGATCTTCACCGTGCGCATAGTACCCACACGTTTCCTCCGCGGCCACTGATTGTAGCGACGCAGCCGACCCCACACCGAGGGCGTCAATCAGGCTACGTGGAATTCGCCTCCGGCCAATCGCGGGCGCCCCCGTTCGCTGGCCGGAGACTGTTTCCACCAATGAAACAACCGCTCTCACAAACCTACTTCTTCAGCGTGCGAATGAACGCGATCACGTTGTCAACATCGGCGCTGCTCAGACCCGCGGGCGGTTTCATCTTGCCCTTGCCCTGGGTGACGATCTTCTTCAGGTCGGCATCGCTCATCTTCTGCACCTCAGGCGAACCCAGCGGTGGAATGGCCGTATTGAGCGCCTTGGCCATACCCGGGTTCCCTTCGCCGGTGGCGCCGTGGCACATCTTGCACTTCTTGTCGTAGACGGCGTGCCCGGCAACGGCATCAGCGGCCAGCGCGGGCGTGATTGCAGCCACTATCAGTACCAGCACTACCGCAGTGATACGTAACGCGTGTCGACTCATAGTTCGTGGTCTCCTCGGTTAATTGAACAAACTTACTGGCCCACAGCTTTCTGCATGGCCCTCTCGTTTTCGGTCTTCATGATGCCTTACACAAACAGCGTGCCATCGCTACCTTTGCTGTTCATCGCCTGACTGCTCCCGAGTATAAAACAACGGCGATGCCGAGGACGATCACGAGCGTGAGCAAGAGCGCGCCCAAGTGTGTGCAGGTCTAGATCACGCGATCCAGTGCAAGACAATGAAACCAAATCGGGCACGTCGCGTTCCCCATCTTCGAAAAGCTGAGAAAAACAGGCCTTGTTGGATACGCGGGCCTGAGCCAGACAACAAAGCCGCTCGACCCACTACCTGGGTCCGAGCGGCTGCAAGAGGCCGGAGCAGCGTGTTACTCAAGCATTCGGGAGATTCCGTTGAACCTGCAAACCCGCCGGATTATTACACCCCATTTCCCGTGTTGCTTGACGGTAACGCCTCGGCGCGGTCAGGCGACCTGTTCCATACCCGGCCTTGCCAGGCGGAATCCTGCCTTCTGCGCATCGTCGTAGAACATTTTCACCGTCGCCAGTGAATATTCGTCGAGGCTTTTGCCCACGAGTGCCAGTTTCCTTAAAACGTCGTGAGTGACGGTAATGACGTGGCAACCGATTGCGTCGGCATGGAAGATGTTGAGGAGTTCGCGCGGGCTGGCCCAGATCAGTTGCAGGCGCTGATAGGGTTCCAAAATCTTGACCGCCTCGGTCATCAGCGGCACCGGGTCGCGGCCGGTGTCGGCGATGCGGCCGGCAAACACCGAGACGTACGACGGACTACCCCCCAGGGACTCCGCCACTTCGCGCACCTGGTCCAGAGTCAGGAGTGCGGTCACGTTCAGCCGCACCTGGGCACGGGCCAGGCGCCGAATCAGGCGCACGGAACTCTCTCCGCGCGTATTGGTGACGGGAATCTTGACGTTGACCTGTCCACCCCACGACGCGATTTCCATCGCCTGCCACTCCATTTCTTCGAAGTCATCGGCAATCACTTCGAACGAAATCGGCCGGTCGGGGATGGCGCCCAGCAAGGTGCGGGCAAACTGCGCATAGTCGGTGACGCCGGCGGCGCGCATCAGCGTCGGATTGGTGGTGAAGCCGCGGATCAGGGGGTTCTTGTACAGCTCCAGTGCGCCGGCAAGGTCAGCGCCGTCGGCAAAGATTTGCACCTGCAGTTTTTCCAGGTTTGAATGCAAGGTAGACCTCCATTCCGCATGCGCCAAGCCGACAGCGCAGGCCCGCGCACGCGCAAACAAGTTTTTCGGTGATCGGTGATGGCAGCAGGCCGCCGGCGGGCCGGTGGGCTACCCGCAACGGTGGTCTGCTCCACGAGATGGGCAAACTGGGTCGAGTTCGGTCAGCGGACGGATTCCCACTTCATCGGGTTGCACTTCAATTCGGGATGCGATACCAGCAGGTGCCACAGCATCGCCTGGAACGACTCTGTATGCGGCGTGACCGTGTCCGGATTGACGGTGCGCACGACGATGGCGACGTCGGCCGCCTTGGCCGCGTATCCGCCGTCGCGGCCGACGATGGCGCATACCAGGGCGCCCACCTGCTTGGCGTAGCGCACGGCGTGCACCACGTTGGAACTGATGCGGCGCTCCAGGTCTCCACCCCCAACGGAAAAGACAAACAGCATGTCGCCGCCACGCAAGCGGCTGCCGCGCAGCCAATGTTCATAAGCGCTGTCCCAGCCGTCGTCGTTGATGCGCGCCGTCAGCTCCGAAACGTTGTCGGTGACGCTGTAAGCCTCCATGCCGGCGATCTTGCGAAAGTCGCACACCGCGTGCGAGGCATGGCCGGCGCCGCCGCCCACGCCGACGAAGAAGAGACGGCCTCCACCGCGGCGCACCTGCACCAGCAGGCGAACCATTTCTTCCACCGAGGCTTGATCCAGCGCCTGCAGGATCTCGGCCGCTTCCTTCACGTATTGCGAGGTGTAGTTTGTGGGCATGATTCCTCCACCGCGGCTCGCTGCCGCTGTGCTTGGGACTGCAGGGGATGTTCCGGGTGGGCGTAGACTCCGATCAGGGCCGGCGATGCACCGCCACACAGCTCTCGGGCAGGCACCAGATGTCCAGGCCGCGCGTGGCGCGCGATTCGTCGAGCCACGCGGTCACGTCTTCCGACAAGCCATAGTCGTGCCACGCCAGGACGCCGCCGCGACGGATTGCGGGCAAACACTTCAAAGTGTCCTGCTTGACGCTCTGGTAGCGGTGGTCTCCATCAATGAACACCAGGTCCAACGGCAAGAGGGGATCGAGGTCCAGGGTCCGCGAGTCATGGATGATCTGCGTAATCTTGCCCGCGAATGGCGTGTTACGAAACTTCATGCCGACATCGGCTGGCTGCTTGCCGATACCGATTTCCGCGGCGCCGAGATCCACCGTCCAGATCCTTGCCGCCTCGGTAGTATTCATGGCGAGATTCAATGTCGTCCTGCCGTACAGTGTCCCGATCTCCAGGGTGCGCGTGGGGTTCAGGTGCTTGGCGAGCAGACACAAGTACATCAGGTCGCGATCAAAGACTTCGCCCGCGAGCCCTTCAGCCCCCGCCAGCGCGATCGAAGTACCGCCGATACCGGGAAAGATTTTGTCCAGCGGCCGGCAGAAGCGCTCCACATGGTTTCTCTGGCTGCGATGGTGCGCCCAGCGGAGGGTTTCCAGCGGCGAGCCCGCCATGAACAGCAGGGCGTCCAAGACTCTCCTGCTCGTCCCCGGCACTCGAGCCTGGTCAGTCATGGCGATTCCCCGCTGTCGGAAGCAGTTCGACCGCTGTGTCCACGATCGGCGCTGGCGCAGCTTCCGCGATGGTGCTGCCCGCCGCCGGATGCGAGTGCAACTGCGCCCGAAATTCAGCGAGCCTGCTGGCGACAAACGCAGCGAGTCGCTGCTTGAAACGCCGCACATCGAACTGCTCTGCATGGCGGCGAATGCCGACGGCATCAAATTGCGACTCCGATTGCTCAAACCTGAGCAGGGCTTCCATCACGTCGTGCACCTCCTGCCGCGGGAAAAACACGCCGGTCGTGCCCGGCCGCCACGCCTCACCAGGAAAGACTCCCTGGACGGTGTCGAGCGCGCCACCACGGCCGTACGCGATGACCGGCCGGCCGCACGCCTGCGCTTCCACCACGGTGATGCCGAAATCCTCTTCCCCGGGGAAAAGCAACGCGCGGCAACGCCGGTAATGATCGCGGACGACAGCATCCGGTTGGTAGCCGAGGAATGTTACCGAGCTGCCCGCGAGCCGGCGGAGAGCTTTGAACTCCTTGCCTTCGCCAATGACGACCAGCTTGCGATTCAGGCGGGTGCAGGCGCTGACCGCGAGGTCGACTCGCTTGTACGGAGATAAAGCGCCGATGACCAGGTAGAACTCGCCGGGCCCGTTCGCCAACCGGAAAGCGGCGACATCGACGGGCGGAGGAATGACGGTCGCCTCACGGCGATAAGCCTTGCGAATGCGGTCGGCCACGGCCTGCGAATTGGTGATGAAGTAGTCGACGCGCGCCGCCGTGGCGTAGTCCCACTGGCGCAGGTAATGGGCGACCGCCGAATAGAATACCCGCCCTACTACCCCCCATGGCGCCTCGTGAAGGTAATCGTGGTACAGGTCCCAGATGTACCGCATGGGTGAGTGGCAGTAGCAGATATGGCAGGCATCGGAGCGTGTCAGGACGCCCTTGGCCGGCCCCGCCTCCGAACTGATCACCAGGTCGTAGGCGCCGAGGTTGAACTGCTCCAACGCGTGCGGCGCGAGAAATACCAGTTTCTGGTAGTGGCGACGGATACCGGGAAGGTGCTGCAGCCAGGAAGCGTTCACGCGATGCGACGAGTAGGCCGGAGGCAGCGAGCGCCGATCCAGCACCAGGGTGAACAAATCAGCCTGGGGAAAAATGTCGAGCAGAGCATCGACGACGTGCTCTCCACCGCGCCGGTTCAGCAACCAGTAATGAACAATGGCAACACGCAAGTCGCCGAGGTGGGCGGCGGGGTCCGCCAGCCTCAGTCCGGTTGGCAGGTCAGAAGAGCGCATGCGGCTGCTCCGGCTGCTGCGCTTCGCACTCCTGGCTGGTCGGCGCCGTCGCAGGCAAACCGTTCTTCGCCAGGCTGGTGTAGGTGGAGAGCAGCGAGGCCCTGGCCCGGTTTGCGTCAAAGTCTTCGGTGCTGACGCGCGCCGCCATGCCCACGCGCAACAACTGCAGCGGGTGGTCCATCAGCGCGGTGATCCGGGCCGCAATGTCGGCAGGATCGAGTTCGACGTACCAGCCGTTGCGATCGTGGATCAGAACATCGCGGATGCCATTGGTACGCGAGCCGAGCAGCGGCAGGCCGGAGGCTGCCGCCTCCAGGACTACGGCAGGGAAAGCTTCATACCGCGACGGGAGAATGAACACGTCAGCCGCGGCGTAGATTCGATCCATGTTGCGCTGCCGGCCGGCAAAACGCACCTGCACGCCCAACTTCCGCGCCAGGCGCCGGTACTGCCACTGGACTGCCGGATGTGTCGCGCCCGCGACCAGCAGCTTCAACCGAGGCTGGCTGATGCGGGCCATCGCCTGCAGCACCAGATCGAGCCCCTTGCGCTGAAACTCGTTGCCGGCGAACAGCAGGACGAAGTCGTCCTCGCGGAGATCAAATCCCGCACGAACCTCATGGCGGTAGCGGACGCGGTTGGCAGGATGAAATTTGTCGCGATCCACTCCCGGGGTTCTCACCAGGATTTGCTGGGGCGGAAAACCGTAAACGTCGCAGATATCCTTCTCGGCGCCCTGGGAAAGCGCAATCACCCAGCGCGTGTGGCGGCTGGTGAACAGCCGGTCCGAGAGGCCGAGGGCGACATAATGAAACGGGTTCAGCCACTTCCGCAGGCGAGCCGGCAATTTCCGGCGCAACTGCCAGTAAGAACGATAGCAGCCGTGCACGGTCACCACGTCGCCCGCCAGCGCGCAAAAGCCTTGCACGTTGACCAGGTCGAAGGATTGCCGGCGCAGTTGGCGCGTGACGTTCACCGCGAAGGTCAGCAGGCGGAGAAAATGCGGGCCGGGCATCGCCCACACCTTGTGCAGCCGCACGTTGGCGGGCAGGGCCTCCCAGCGGTTGGCGAACACGTGCACCTCGTGCTCGGTGGCCAGCGATCGCGCCAGCTCCAGCGTGTAACTTTCCACGCCCTTGCCGCTGCTCAGATCGGGATGAACGATGGCGATGCGCACCAACGAGACTGTGGAGTTCAGCAGGCGCCGCGGCCTTAGGTCGGCGCCAGGCGGTCGCCCGCAGCGACGGACAACGGCTTGCGAGCGTAGGCTACCAGCAATTCCCCGCACCTCAGCCATTGCCCGGCGCGCATGATGATTCGCTTGCTAACCGGCCGCTCCATCTGGAAGAAAGTCTGCAGCTCCCGGTGCGGCGGATAGCGGTGGCTGCCGGCTCCGCTCACCCACAGGCGTTCCAGCGTCAGCCCGAGGCGCCGCAGGATGGCACAGAGGCGGTCGCGGAAACCGAGGGTGACCGCGTCGTCCACGCCGCAGAAGCTGCAGGTCACGGCAACGAATTCCGCCGCCGGCTCGTGGACCGTTTGTTGCACGCGATGCGTCATTTGCGGGTTGTGCCCATGGTCGGCCCGGTGGCCAGCGCCATGCACCACGCCAGCAGGCGCTGGCACTCGCGCACGCCCAGCGCACTCGCGGCCGTGACATAGATGAGGGCCGCGAGCAGGATGGCTGCGACGGTCGCCAGTCCGGCTTCCTCAGCCGCAGCCGAGTCGCGCGCGCACCACAACAAGCCCTGCACCGACGCGATGGAGACGGCAGCGGCCAACATCATCCTCGCTCCGCCGCAGGCCAGCGGTCGCAGCCGCAGAGGCGCGTGCTGCCGCTGAAACAACCACGCCAGCATCAGGAACATGAGCGCCTGCACGGCCGACGTCGCCGCGGCAATTCCCACGAAGCTCCAATAGCGGGCCAGCAGAATGTCCAGGAGAAAGTTAGGCACCACGCTGGCGGTGGCGGCCAGCATCGGCATGTGAGAGTCGTGCAGGCTGTAGAAGCCTCGAATCAGCACCGTGTTTAAAGACAGGAACAGCAGGCCGGGCGCGAGCGCGGCAAAGGCGGCGCCGGTCGCCAGCGAATCGGCGTGGGTAAACGCGCCGCGCTCGAACAGAAGCCGCACCGTGGGAACACGCATCCAGGCGGCGATGGCGAGCGTGGGAACCATCACCAGCGACACCGCACGCAAGGCCTTTTCCGTTCCTCCGGCGACCACCGTCGCATCGAACACCGCCGCCTGGCGCGCCAGGAACGGGTAGAACACCATCACGAAGGTGCCCACCACCAGGTTGCAGAACATGTTTCCCAGCCGGTTCGCGTAATCGACATAGGAGATCGCGCCCGGCGGAAGAAAAGAGGCGACGGCGCGGTCCACAATCAGGTTCATGTTGGTAAACGCCGAAACCGCCAACATCGGAAGCAGGAACCGGATCGCCGTCCCGCCGTAGTGGGACAGAGGGTGCGGCAGAGGGGTCCGGTGTCGCCGCAAATTCCAAAACAGCGGCAGCAACAGGCCCACCTGCACCACGTAGGCGGCGCTGTAAGCGATGGCGAGGCCGTGGATGCCCATCCGGCCGCGCAGCCACCACAGGCAGAGCGCCAAAACCACCGCGCCGATCGCCGGCGTCAGCGTGCGGCAAACATAATGGCCGCGCGCGTAGTGGAAGCCGGTGAGCAATCCGAAGACCGGGCTGAGCAGCAGGATGGGCGCCAGCAGTTGCGTCAGCCGCGCCGCCGCCACGCGCGCCGCCGGGGAGAGGCCGCGCCCGACCAGGGCAACGACGGAGTCGGCGCACAACAGGTAGAGGGCCGCGATCAGGCAGAACGTCAGCACGGCGAGTTGCAGCAGAACCGCTTGCAGCGTCCAATCGCTGCCCTCCTTCTCCGCGCGCGCACCCGTGCCCAGGGCCACGAAGCCCTGCTCCGCGGTGCTTTCTACCAGACTGCTGAGGCCGAAGGGGATGCTCGACGCCACAAAGAAGGCATCCATGACGGCAGAGGCGCCAAAGGCGCGGGCAATCACCATGAATTTCGCCAGGTCCGCCACGCGCGCCAGCAGCAGGACAGGCATCAGCGCCACGCTCTGGCGCGCCACGCTGGCAAAGGTCGGCCAGGGCCTGCCGGGCTCGAGCCCCGCCGCGGCCGGGGCGCGATCGTCGCTCACGCCAGATCACCGTCAACCGCTTGCGGCCGTGCGCTGGGCGAGCCTCGATAGGTCGCTGCCATCAGGAGTCCGATGAAAATGAAGTTGATGTGCCCGCGTTCGGTGGCGAACCACTCGCCCAGCTCGGCCGTGATGTATACGAAGAAGGCAAACAGCGTGACGGTGACGCGGTCCAGCGGCTGCCGGCGCATGACCTGGAACGATTGCTGCAGCAGGACGTACATAAGATAAAGGAAGGCGGCGTAGCCAACCACGCCCTGCTCCGCCAGCTTGCCGAGCGGCCACTGCTCCGTCGCCAGTGCGCTGTAGCCTCCGGTTTCCCGGCTGGCAATGTAGCGTTCCGACACGGCGCGGAAGTTCTTGGGGCCGATCCCCAACCATGGATTAGCCACGAACAACTGCCAGCAGGTCTGCACCAGCCGGTACCGCGCGTAGCCCTGCGTACCGATCTCCTCGTACCGCAGCGCCTGCTCGATCTTGCCGGCGACGGTCTCCCGCACGGGCGGAAGGCTGAGGGAGGCAGCGGCGATCGCGATAAACAACAGGACCGCAGCCGCCGTTCGCCGGCTCCAGCGTGTCGCCGTCAGAACCAGGATGGTCGCCGTCAGCGCCAGCCATTGGCTCCGCTTGCCGGAAAGCAGCAAGCCGGCAATCAGGCAAATGAAGGCAGCCACCCACGCCCACTGGTGCAGGGGGCGGGGTTTGGCGAGGAGCTGCGTATAGGCAATCATCGCTGCCCATCCGAGCAACAAGCCGAACAGATACGGACTGCCCAGGGTTCCTGCCATCAGCGGCTCACGTCCGGCGGCGGCATCGGCGAAAAGGTATTGCACCAGGCCCAGCGCCAGCTCGCCCAGCGCCACGGCGACGAAGAAGCGGTAAAAGGCGAGCGCGCTCTCCAGCCGCTCCAGGCCTTGGGCGATGATGCGGGCAAGAATCCAGAATTCCACCGTCTGTACGACCGCGACGAAGCCGGTGCCGCGGTCGAGCGCGAAGACCGCGCTGATCAGGGTGGCCGCAGTGACGGCGCACAGGCCGGTGTCGATGCGCGACCAGGGCAGCCACGGCGAACCCCACACCAGCTTGCGCGCGGCCTCGGCCACCAGCGCCGCTAGCAATACGGCGTCGGCAAAGGTGACGTGAAACAAGCCTGCGCTGGCCAGGCCTGCTCCCAGTTCGGAGTTGCTCACTACCAACAGGCCGGTGGCGCAGATCGCAAGCAAGAGAAGATAGGGCAGAGCGGCCGGCCGGAGGAAGCAGATCGCAGGCACCACCAGCACGCTGGAGAGCAGAACCATGGGGGAGATCACGATCGAGGCCAGCACGACCGCAATCCATACGGTAACGGCCAGCAGCAGAACAACCGAGCTGGAGGGAACGGTTTCGGTGGCGCTGCTCAATGCCGGGTTCACGGATGCTGCGTGCTGTGAGGCGCCAGCGCGCTCCTCCCGCAGCTTGGATCGGTCCCGGCAAGCTCGGGGTTCGTTCTCGCCTGTCGCGCCGCTGCCCCAGCCTGCTTGAGACTCCTCCACAAGAGTTTCGCCCCGCGCAACCCGACCGCTTTGCCGCAACCGGCAATTTCCGGCAACAGCCGCGCGAGAAACAGGGGAAAGTACCGCCACGGAAAATTTTTCAGGAAGAAGTAGGCCTCGTAATAGAAGAGCCACTGGTAATGCGCCGCCGGGTCCGACACGCGCGTTCCGCCCACGTCGGATTTCAGGTGCAGGACGGCGGCGGAAGAGTCGTACAGGACGCGCAGCCCGGCACGCTTCATGCGCAGGAAGAGGTCCGTCTCCTCGCGCCCGGTGCAACCCGGGTCGAATCGGCCGACGATTTCAAAAACCTGCCGGCGGAACGACATGTTGCAGCCCTTGGCAAAGTCCACATCGCCGGTCCCCTGCACGGTCCAGTCGTGCAAGATCGCCCCGCTGGCGCTGAACTGGGCGACAATGCGGTTGCCGATGCGGCCGCTCACGGCCTGGCCTGTCAACCTGGTTTTCAGGTTCTGACCGAGCATCAGCAGGCGAAAAATCAGCCTCTTCCACCGGGCGCGCTGCACGCTTTTATCGGCCAGGCTGGAACCGCACACCCGTTCTCCGCCGGCGACGGCCATCACCTGGGGATCGCAGTAGCGGCGCGCGTGCGCCGCAATCCAGTCCTGGCAGGGAACGATGTCATCGTCGCAGAACAGAAGGATGGCGCCATGACTGCGGTCGAGCCCGAGGTTGCGGGCGCGAGAAAGATTGGGCTGCGCCGTCCGCACATACTGCACGCACGCCAGCAAATCGTGGTCAATCCCCTCGCCCAAGCCAGGCTCCGTCTGGTCCACCACGATTACTTCCAGGTTGGGGTAGCCCTGGTTCAGGATGTGCCGGAGTGTGTCGCACAGGAGTTCGCGGCGGCGGTAGGTGGCAATGATCACCGACACGGCGAGGCGTGCGGCGCCGAACCCAATCTCATCGCCGATGGCTGTCGCTGCTGTGACCACCGCTTCCGTTCAGGAATGCGCCGCCGATTGCGATGCCGAGGCGGCTTGTCTTTGCCGCGCCCACATCTCCGACTGGTGCCAGTCGGCGAAGGTGTCGAACTTCAGCACATGACCGCCGTAGCAGAACGCGTAGAGCGGCGCCTCCGTCCGCAGCATGCGGGGAAACACGTCGCGGCTGAAGTCCGGCGTCCCGTCGGCGGGAATGTGTTCGAAGATGTCCGGCTCCATGACGTAAATCCCGGCATTGATGTAGTGGCTGAAGGTTTGCTCCGGCGTGGGCTTCTCCAGGAAGCGGGTGATGCGTCCGTCTTCGGCCAGGCCGACAATTCCGCACGAACTGGGATCTTCAATGCGGCACACCGCCATGGTGGCCACGGCCCGGCGCGCCGCGTGGAAGTCCACGATCTCCCGCAGCCCGCAGTCGCTCTGGTTGTCGGCATAGATCACCAGGAAGCGAGCATCGCCTAGCACGGGGCGCATTTGCCGCACCGCGCCGGCGGTCCCCAGCAGGGCCGGCTCGCGCGCGTACTCGATGCGGACGCCCCAGCGCTCGCCCGAGCCGAAATAGCCGGTCACCTTCTCCGCCAGATGCGACACGTTGATCACCAGGTCGCGGATTCCGCCGGCGCTGAGTTTGTCGATCCAATGTTCCAGCAAGGGCTTGCCGGCAAATTTCAACATGCATTTCGGCGTCCGGCAGGTCAGGGGCCGCAGCCGCTCACCGCATCCGGCAGCCAGCAACATCGCCTTCATCGTCCTCACCGCGCCGCCGCGCCGGCGTGGCGCTCCTGAAAATAGGCGACGGTTTCCCGCAGCCCGTCCGCCAGCTTGACCTCGGAACGCCACCGCAGTTGGCGCGCCGCTTTGTCGACGTTCAGGTAGCAGTGATCGATCTCTCCCGGGCGCTTGTCCAGGTAGCGCGGCGTGAACGGAGCGATCCCGATCGCCGCGCGCACGGCGTGGAAGACCTCCTCGTCGGTGGTCGGCACTCCGGTGGCGATGTTGAACAGCTCGCCATTGCCGAGCCGCAACGCCTGCACGTTGGCCCTCGCCACATCGCTCACGTAGATGTAATCCCGCGTCTTGGCGCCATTGCCGAAAATCCTGGGCGTCTCGCCCGCCAGCATCTGCTCGCAGAAGATGGCCGCCACGCCCGCTTCTCCCTGCGAACTCTGTCGCGGGCCATAGACGTTGCCGTATCGCAGTACGACATATTCCAGTCCGTAGAGGACCCGGTAATTGAACAGGTAGTGCTCGACCGTGTGCTTGCTGATGCCGTACGGAGTGATGGGCCGGATCGGGTGCTCCTCCGCGATCGGCACCGAGAGCGGCTCGCCGTAGGCCGCGCCGCCGGTCGAGGCGTAGATGAACCGGCGAATGCCGAACTCCACCGCCAGGTTCAGCAGGTGGAGCGAGCCCAGGATGTTGACCTCGGCGTCGAACACCGGCTCATGGACGGCGCGGCGCAGGTCCATCTGGGCCGCATGGTGATTGATGTAATCCGGCTCTTCCGCCTGGAAGATGGAGCGCATGGCGGCAGAGTCACGGATGTCCGCCTCGTAGAATCGCGCTCGCGGGTTCAGGTTCGCCCGAAATCCGCGCGACAGGTTGTCCACCACCACGACTTCCATGCCAAGCTCGACGTAAGCGTCGACGATGTGCGACGCAATGAATCCGGCGCCGCCGGTCACCAGTGCTTTCATACCTGCCTCCGGGAGGATTTAGGGATCACCACTCATCCCAACTGCTTTCATGAGTCCGAGGCTCGTCAGCAGCGACCGTCAGGGACGACAACCGGCTGGGCGCGGTTGTGGCTCTGCCGCTGGAGAAACTCGGCGCGCCAGAAGTCCAAAATATCCGCCAGTGTCTGTTCCAGAGCGATGCGCGGTTCCCAGCCCAGCCGGCGCAGCCGCGTGTTGTCGCCTACCAGCGCGGCAGCGTCCAGCGGCCGCGCGCCGGTGGCTTCGAAACGCAGGCGCAACGGTTTGGACGAAAGCTTGGCCATGCCCATCAGGGCCGCAGAGATGCCAACGCCTTTCCCGGTGCACACGTTGTAGACCTCGCCCGAGCCGCCGCGCTCCGCGATGAGCGCAATGGCCGAAGCGGCGTCGCGCACGTCCAGGATGTCGCGCACCGTGGACTGCCGGCCCACATCGAGGCCATCGACAAGGCCGTTCTCCGCCGCCACGATGCGCTGCGCAAAATCTACAAAGATGTTGTGCGCGCGGCCCGGGCCCACGACAAAGAACGGCCGCAGGCGAATCACCTTGATCTTGTAGGCACGGCCATAAACGTCGGCGAGCATTTCGGCGGCGGCCTTGCTCGCCCCGTAAGGGCTGTCGGGCCGCAGCGGGCTGGCTTCGTCCAGCGGCCGATCCAGGGATTGCCCGTACTCGGCACTGGAGCCGAAGACCACAACCAGCGCCTCGGGACATTGACGGCGCACGGCTTCGAGCAGGTGAAGCGTGCCCAGGACATTGACGCGGAAAGCGCTTTCCGGATCTTCCCAGGACCGGAGCGGCCGGCTCTGTGCGGCCAGATGGAAGATCCGCTCCGGGCGTGTCGCTTCGACCGTCGCGCTCACCGCGGCCGCCTCGCGAATATCGCAATACGATACACTCATCCTGCCGCGCAGAGGCCGCAGGTTGTCCGCCGAGAACGCGTAGGTGCCGTGGACCTGGTCGCCGCCAGCGAGCAGGCGCTCCGCAAGGTGCGGACCGATGAGGCCGCTGCAGCCCGTGATCAGCGACTTCATCGGCCCACCGTCTCCGCTGATTCGCAGGCGAGCGAGACGCGCTCCCCGCGATGCGCCGACTCGTAGGCCGCGAACACAACGCGCAAGGCTTGGACTCCATCGCGTCCGTCACCGATGGGCGCCTTGCCGGTCATGATGGCTTCCGAGAATACCTTCCACTCTTCCTGCCAGGACACGTCGCCACCGCGAAATTCCGTTACGTTGCAGGCGAAGGGGCGGTGGAAGGTGGTTTGTCCGGCCACCAACTTCTCGGTTCCGTAGCCGCCGCCGAGTCCTTCGACCGCAACGTAGCCGTCTTCTCCATAGACCTCAAACGAGAACAAGTTCTTCCACTGCGTCAGGCTGGAGTGCAGGCTGGCGGGAGTGCCGTCGGCGCCTCGGCAGGTCACAAAAGCGTTGTCTTCCAGCGGCGCGATCGGCCAGTAGCAGGTTTGGACCACCGCGGTGACGTCCTGCAGTTCACCGAGGAACCAGCGGAAGAGATCGATGACGTGGATTCCCTGCTCCATCAAGTGGCCGCCGCTGACGACGGCAGGATCGGCGCGCCATTCCTTCTCGTACCCCGGCCGTCCGCAGATGCCATAAGCGGCCCGCAGAAACACCGCCCGGCCAATCGTGCCCTGGTCGAGATGTTGTTTGGCCGCGGCGATAGCGGGATGGTGCCGGTGATTGAATCCGCACTTCAGCATCAGGCCGCGTTTCGCGGCTGCCGCGACCATCGCCTCGCCTTCCGCTACCGTGCGCGCCAGCGGCTTCTCGCAGAGCACGTGCTTGCCTTCGCCGAGAGCGGCCAGGGCGATCGGCGCATGCAAGTCCGGCGGCGTGCAGATCACCACGACATCCACGTCCCGCCGGCGCACTGCCTGGTCCCAGCCGGCGCCGGCAGCGCATCCCATGCGCGCCGCCAGCGGCTCGGCGGCGCGCAACTCCCGCGCCGTAATGACGGCCAGCTCCGCATCGTGCATGGCTTGCAGCGCCTGGGCTCGCCGTGTGCCCTGCAAGCCGGCGCCGATGATGGCTACTCGCATAGCGCAACCTCCTCCTGGGCACGGCCGGCAATCGCTGGCGGCAGCTTGGATCCGCGCCCCACATCGCAATAGGCAAATCCCAGCGCGCGCATCCGTTCTCCATCCAGCAGATTGCCGGCATCAATCACGATCTGGTTGCGCATCAGCTTTCCCAGGCCGCTGAAATCCAGTTGCCGGAACTCGGGCCAGCCGGTGACGATGACCAGCGCATCGCTCTGGCTGGCCGCGTCTTCCGGCCGGGCGCAGACTTCGATGGCCTCTTGGCCGCGCAGTTCTTCGGCGTCAGCCTTGGGATCGTAGCCTTTCACGCGGGCGCCGCCGGCATGCAGGGCCTGCGCGATCTCCAGCGCGGCGGAACGCCGCAGCGTGCTGGTGCCGGGTTTGTAGGTCAGTCCCAAGAGGCCGATGGTCAAGCCGGCGAGCGAGCCGAAGATGCTTCCCAGCCGACGCGCCACCAGCCGCCGCTGCTCCTGGTTCACCGCGAGCACCGCGTCCACCAAATGGGTCGGATGCCGGGTGGAGCGGCCGAGGGCCTGCAGGACGCGCAGATCGCGCGCCAAGGTTGCTCCCGAGAAACCGACACCGCCGGGACGCAGCGGAGCATGTGGGCTGACACGCCCGTCCAGTTGCAGCGCCGCCGCGACCTGCTCGGCATTGGCGCCGGCGGCATCGCACAGGTTCGCCAGTTCGTTGATGTAGCTCACGCAGGTGGCGAGATAGGCGTTGATCGCGTGCTTGGTCATCTCGGCGCTGCGCAAGCTCATCCGGATCTTCGGGGCCGGCAGCGGCTCATAGAGAGCCTCGACGCGATCCTGGGTGCGCCGCTGCTCCGCGCCGATCACCACCATGCTGGGGTGCCGAAAGCAGTCCAGCGCGCTTCCCAGGCGAAGATTTTCCGGGACGCAGGCCAGTCCGAAGGGGCGCGCCGGGTCGGCGGCCCCGATCATGCGGTCCAGCCGCTCGCAAGTGCCCACCGGAACCTGGCTGCTGACGATGACGACAGCCTCGGGTTTGAGCCAAGGCGCCATGGTTTCGGCTGCCCCGAATACGGTAGTCAGATCCACCTCGTCCTGTTCGTTCACCGGGGTGTCGAAAGCGAGCACGACGTAGCGGGCGCCGTGCAGGGCCTCCGCATAATCGGTGGTGACGTGCAGGTGTCCGGCGGCCAACTGCTCCCGGAGCGCATCTTCCAGCCCGGGCTCGAACAGCGGCGGGTGCCCGGACTTCAGGCGCTCGATGCGCATGGCATCGTCGTCGACCCCGATAACCTCGAGACCCAACTCCGCGAATCCGACCGCCGAGACGGTCCCCAGATGCCACAAACCGATAACGCATACGCGGCTAGGCATGGCGGCTGGCTGCCTCCTCAAATGTGATTTCTTGTTGGTCCGCTTTGCCCAAGTAGCGGCGGGTGGCAATCCGCACCGCTTCGGTGGAAGTATGGCGGGCGCTCCAGCCGAGGCGGCACATCTTCGTGACGTCCATGAAAACCTGGGGCTGATCCCCCGGCCAGCCGCGCTTTCCGCCGGTGAAGCGCCGGCGCACGTGCGGCAGTTGCATCTCCTGGCAGACAATGTTGGCGATGTCGGTGACGCGTGTGGTGCTGCCGGTCCCCAAGTTGAACACCTCGCAGCACGGCGTCGTGTGTTGCCAGGCGAAGAGCATGCCGTCGATGACTTCTTCCACCAGAATGTAGTTCTTCTCCGCCGTGCCATCGCCCAGGATTTCCAGCTCCGTGGCGTCGCGCTGCAGCTTGTGGATGAAGTCGTAAATCACGCCGTGGCTCATCCGCGCGCCCAGCACGTTGCCGAAGCGAAACATCCACGCCTGCAGTTCGAACAGAGTGCAATAGGCGTTGATCAGGGCTTCGGCCGCGACTTTGCAGGCGCCGTAAACAGAAACCGGAAGCATCGGACCGTAGTGCTCGCCGGCCGGCGGCCGGGCGATGTCGCCATAGACAGCGCCGCTGGAGGCAAACAGCAGTTTGCGGGCGCCGCTGGCGAGCATGGCTTCCAGGACGCCGTGCGTCGCCAGCAGGCCGTGTTGCACGTCGACGCGCGTCGATTGCGCGCCGATTTCCATGTCGGTGTTGGCCGCCAGGTGCCAGACAATGTCGTCTTCCGCGAGAATCCGCCGCAGCCGGGCGCTGCGCCGCACATCGAGTTCATGGAACTGCAGGCACGGGTGCGACCGAATCCGGCGCAGCCATTCGGTCTGGCTGTGGCGCAGGTTGTCGACGATGGCGACCTGCTCGCCGCGGGCCAGCAGGGTCTCCGTCAAATGGCTTCCGATGAAGCCGGCGCCGCCGGTAATGACGTGGCGATACTTGCGCTCTGACATGGCGATCGCAGCCGGCTCCAGCAAACTAGCCGGCATGGGCGACATCCGCTCTCCATCGCCGGGCGAGCATCTGCTCGAGTTCCGCCAGACCGGAGAACGATCCGATCTCATAGAACCGCTCGGGACTTTCGTAGGCCCCCAGCAGGCCCTTCCTCGCCAGCTCTTGCTGGAGCACGTTGAGCCCAGCCGGGCTCTGCTCGGGAAGCATCGCCAGCGTCGATTTGCGCAGCACGGTCGCGCCGGCATCGATGTGCACGGTGCCGGGACGGCGCGCGCTCTTGCTGTAGACGGCAACGCGC
Organism: Terriglobia bacterium; assembly: GCA_020072845.1. Taxonomy (NCBI): domain Bacteria; kingdom Pseudomonadati; phylum Acidobacteriota; class Terriglobia; species Terriglobia bacterium. The sequence goes on along the minus strand of JAIQGF010000003.1, from coordinate 65,730 downwards.
TCGCGGATGACGAGCACGTTGCTGCGGTCCCAGCGATCCTGGTTGCGGTAGACCACCATGGTCGCCGGCAGGCTCGAGCGGCGGGCATGGCGGAAGAGATCGGCGTAATCCAACGGCAGGTAGGAATCGCCGTACAGCACGACGAAGTCCTCCGCCAGCAGCGGTTCGGCCTGGCGGAGCGCGCCGCCGGTTCCCCGCAAGGTGTCGCCCTCGCGGCTGTAGGCGAGGTGCACACCGAAGTTGGCGCCATCGCCGAAGTAACTTTCGATCTGGCCGCCGAGGTAGCCGACGCACACCACGATGTCGCGGATACCGCAGCGCCGCAGCAAACCTAGCTGGTGCTCGAGAAACGGTTTGCCGGCGATGGGCAGCATCGCTTTGGCCAGGTTCGCTGTCAGCGGCCGCAGCCGCGTCGCCAACCCTCCCGCCAGGATCGCAGCTTGCACTGCTAGTAGGCTCCTTCAGCGGCGATGACCTTCCAAACCGTACGCGCGACAATCCACCAGTCCATCCAGGGCGAGCGATGGTTGACATAGAACAAATCCATGGCAATGCGCTCCTCCCGCGTGGTGGTTTGACGTCCCATCACCTGCCACAAACCGCTGACTCCGGGCTTGACGGACAGAACTTTCTCCAAGGCCGGGCCGTAGCGCGCAGCTTCCGCGGGTGACAACGTCCGCGGGCCGACCAGGCTCATCGTGCCCCGTACCACGCTCGCCATTTCCGGCAACTCGTCCAGACTGTAGCGGCGCAGAAACCTGCCGACACGCGTGATGCGAGGGTCGTTCATCAGCTTGAAATTTCGTTCGAATGCCCGGCGTAGCGCGGCATCGCGCTCCAGTTGTGCGGCGGCATCGACCTGCATGCTGCGGAATTTCCAGTACGTGGCCGCTTTTCCCGGAGCCACCAGGTACTGCTGGCGATAGAGCACCGGCCCGCCATCATCGAGTTTGATGGCCAAGGCGATCAGCGGCCACAGCAGCAGGGTCACCAGACAGCCCAGCGAGCCAAGCGCCAGGTCCATCAGCCGCTTGCTCGCGCCCTGCAGGGCGGCAACTCTCGGCGCGGCACAAGCGGGCCGCGGGCCCAGAAAATCATGTTGACCGCGGCTCCGCCAAAACGATGGAAGTGGCTTGCCGTACATGATCAATTCCACCCAGCGGGCAAGCTCGGCCGCAACGTCTTCGTCGAGTTGTCCTGCGGCAACGATCGCCACGTCCGGGCGGAGGCGCCGCACCAACATGGGCAGATCGGATACGCTGCCCAGGCAGGGCAGCGCGCCCGCCGTCGCGGTGGCGCAGGAGCGGTCGACATACCCGAGCAGGTGCAGAGCGAAATGGCGCTGCGTCCGCAGCAGGGTTTGCACCTCGAGGGCGGCGCGGCCACCGACTACGATCGCGCGTTGCCGTCCCCGATCGTGTTTCCACAAGTACTGGAATCCGCAGCGCAGGAGTGCGCGGCAGGTTGCCGCCGCCAGCATGGCGACCGCCAGCGCTGGCAAAGTACGTGCGGGAAATCCGAGGACAACGATTGCGCTGCCGAGCAACAGAGTGATCAGCAGAGACTTGAACAGGATCTCGAACTCCCGCTCCGGGCGCAGCCGATCCAACGGCTTGTACCCTCCGCCGGCCAGGATGCTGACCTGAAACACGGCCGCCAGCCAACTCCATTGTCCCCGGTTCAGCATCAGCATCACCGCCAGTACCGCGGCGGCATCGATGGCGATCATCAGTGCCGTCTTGAACCTGGCACCTGCCACCCGTGAGCTGAGTCGGCGGCGCGCTTTGCCGTCCAGCGCGACGCTGGAGCAGGGGTGTGCCCGTGCCAGGGTCGGCGCTGGCTTGATGCCGGCGGCCGGTTGCAGTCGACTGCTCATGCTGCGCCCCGGAGAATCAATTGCGCAGCTTCCGACAGGTCGCGTGCCAGGATGTCAGGACGGGCGCCGTCCTCACCCATCAGCTGGCAGGCTTCGCACTTCCATCGCCCGACGAAGATGGTGCGGCAGCCCGCCGCATGCCCGGCCTCGATGTCGGTAAAGCTGTCGCCGACCATGAACGATCTGGGCAAATCCAGCGACCAGTCGCGCGCCGCCGCGCGCAGCAGGCCGCAACCGGGCTTGCGGCACTCGCATACCTGGCGCAGGGTTTTGATCTTCGCTTCGGGATGGTGCAGGCAACAATAGATCGCGTCCAGTCGAGCTCCGCGGGCTTGCAGCATCCGCGTCATGCGGCCATGGATTTCGCGCAACGCCCGGCGGGTCAGGCTCTTCTTGGCGATTCCAGGCTGGTTGGTCACCACGATGACTTTGAACCCAGCCTGGTTGAGCAGGCGGATGCCTTCGGCGGCGTGCGGCAACAGGCGGAATTGACGGGCGCAACGGGGTGAGTCAATCAGGCCGAGCTCGCGGTCATACACGATCTCGTTGATGACGCCGTCCCGGTCGAGAAACACGGCTTTCGCCGGCACGTTCATGGCCGCACGTGGGGCCGGTCAGCGCCCGCTGCCGGCAGTCCCATGGGAGCTGCCGCAACCTCGGGCGGGGCGACGGGCAGGTCGACTTTTTCCGGTACGCGAACGATGACTTCCTTCAGCCGCATGACGTGCTGCCAGCATTTGTCGGTGGGCATGCAGTTCACCAGCACCTTGCTCCCCTCGTAGTTGAGACGGAAGCGGAGCTCGACCAGGCCGGCAGCGCTCATGGCCTCACGCAGTCGCGCCTTGCCGTTGTCGCAATACACCATGAGAAAGCCGCCGCCGCCGGCGCCGGAAATCTTCCCGCCGACGGCTCCGTTCTTGCGCGCCAATTCGTACCAGGCGTCGATTTGCGGGTTGGAGATGCCGTTCGACAGGCGCTTCTTCGATTGCCAGTGAACGTCGAGCAGCTCCCCGAAGCGGTGCACGTCGCCGCGCATCAGCGCGCTCTGGATTTCCAGCCCGATCGCCTTGATCTGGTGCAGGCTCTCGACCACCACCGCATTGTCCCGCCGAACTTCACGGCTCTGCTGGCCGAGGATGTCGAGAGCGTCCCGCGAAACCCCGGTGTAGAAGAGCAGCGTGTTGGCCTCGAGCGACTCCAAAGTCTCGGGATGCACGCGCAGCGCGTCCACCTGCACCCTCCCGCTCGCGTCAATGTTGAGCGTCGTCAACCCGCCGAACGCCGCCATGTACTGGTCCTGCTTGCCGACCGGCTTGCGCAGCAGGTCCAGTTCAATGTGACATGCCTCTTCGGCGAGTTGCTCGGGCCCGACGGGGCACCCGAGCAGCGTGTGCAGGCCGTTGAGCAAACCGATGAGATAACAGCCCGAGGAACCCAGGCCCGTGCCGGAGGGGATGTCGGCGATGGACACAATCTCGATCTGCTGCGCGACGCCCAGAAATTCCAGGGCCGCGCGGGCCAGCGTGTGGCGCACTTCCGAGGGCCCTCGGCAGACCTCATTCTGGGAGTACCGAACCTGAATGCAGGCGCTCAGCAGCGGCGTGTTCAGGCTGATGTACATGTACTTGTCAATGGCCATGCTGAGAATGAAACCGCCGTACTGGCTGTAGTAGCTGGGCAGATCGGTGCCGCCGCCGCCCAGCGTCAGGCGAAATGGTGTCTGCGTGATGATCATGCGTTCCTCTTTCCGGCAAATGGACAGCGCTTATGGCGCAGGAGTTCGCCTCGGCTGCACGCTGCGCCACACCTCGTCAGCGAGCAATTTGTAAGGATCGGTGGCTCCCCGTGCCGCCCAAGCCCGGCGCGCCAGGCGCCAGCTCAGGACGGCCATGACCGTGAGGGCGCAAGTGAGGACCACGATGACCGCTCGCGGTGGGAACGATCGGCTTTCCGGCGTCTCCGCCGGGTCCACAATCCGCAGGCTGACCGTCTCCCTCGCCTCTTCGATCTTGGCCAGTTCGTACTGGTGCGTGAGCAGCTCGAAAACCGTTTGGTGAACCTTGGCCTGACGGTAAAGCTCGGCGTACCGCAAGCCGATCAGCGGCAGCTGCCGCAGCGAAGGGAGCTCATGCGTAGGGCTGCGGCCGGCGTTTTCCAGGCGCCCGAGTTGCCGGCGATATTCCGCGACTTTGGCGGTGGCGGCGAGCACGCGACTGTTTTCCGCGCCATAGATCTGCTTGAGGGCCTGCAGTTCGGATTCCGCCGCAATCAGTTGTCCCTGCACGGCCGCAGTCGCGGTGAGCATCGCCTTGGCCTGCTCGGAGATGTCGAGGGTCACGTTGCTGCTGGAGAACTGGCTGAGGGATAGCTCCGCCGCCGCCAGTTCCGCGCGCACTTCCCGCAGACGTCCCTCGATGAAAACCCGCTCCCGGTGCGCCGCCCCTACGTTCAGCTCCGTTGACCTCCGGTTGAGTTCGTCGGCGTAGGCGGTGGCGATCTCGGCGGCGCGCCGCCGCTCGCCGTCCACCACGCTGAGGGTGACGATGCCGCTTTTCTTTTCCTCCGCCAGGTCGGTGTTTTTTTCCAGCATGCGGCGCGCTCCTGTCCGCAGGCGCTGGCGGTAAACACGCTGCAAATCGAAGCGGTCGATAATGCGGTTTTCGATGGTGTGGCTGCGCGCCAGGCCCACGAAATACCCCGCGGCAGTGGCGATACCAACCAGATCGGAGACACTGTTGCCGGGCAGCTCGCGGCTCGCCGCCAAGCCGGCGAGCGTGGATTTTGCCAGTACGCCTCCCTGTTCCGGGACGAACCGCACCTCGGCTCGATAGCGCACCGGCACCAGAAATGCCAACGAGACTCCGGCGACGACGCCAGCCACGACGCCGCGCAACAGGTATCGCCGGTCCTGCCACAGGATCCGCAGCCACACCGCCAGGCGCGCCGGCGCGGCGGCCGGCGCCGCGGCGGAGGGCGCCAGCGCCTCGGTCTCCACGGCAGGCGGTGACAGCACAGTGCTCAACATGAATGGTGCGTCACGGTTTCGTCAGGAAGATACAAAATCGTTTACCGGCTGAGTCGCCAGTGGGGCCGGTAAGTCAGTTGCAAAGAGAATGCGATGTTGGTTTGCCGGCCCGGGGCCAGTGCCGCATAGGTCCAGGTCTCGTGTTGCAGCCACGCGTCAAGGAGAAGATTACGGCCGTGGGAAATCGTCGCGCGGATGGATACATCCTGCAGCTTCCCGCCATCGGGCACAAAATCGCTCGCCACCCGCCCGCGCCGGTAGCCAAACTGAACCGTACTTTCCCCGGAGATCCAGTATGTGCTCCACACCTGCAGACCTCGTCCCTCGCGGCCCACCCAGTTGCCCAGGAGGTTTCCTTTGTTTTGGTGGGAGTCGCGAAACGCGCCATTCCAATAGATAAACCTGCCACCCAAGCTGCGGCCGGTGGGCACATCGGTGTACGGCGCTTCCATGCGGAAGTCCAAGCGGCGCAGTCCCGGCACGCGGACCAGGTAGATGCCGGGGTTCATCGCTGCCCGGCGCGGAGCGGCCAGCGGAGAGGGATCGTCGTCGACCAAGGAATCGCTATACAGAACCAGCCAGTTGCGGAGCTTCGGCAGCCGGTAGCTGAAGTCGAAGCCGCCGCGCCGGTCACCCGGGTCCTGCGTTTGTCCCGGATGATCGCCTACGCTGAACACGCTGCGGTAGTAACCACGCCAGCTGATGGGCACATTTCCGCCGGCGAAGATGGTGATTTTGGAGAACCCAAGCTCCAGGTTCGGCGTCGGCTTGAAGCTGATCTTTTGTCCGGAGATATACGGGTGTGCGGGGTAGCGGTGGCCCTCAAGGCGGCCGAGAAAACTCTCCCAACGAACCGGCCCCAGGCGGCGCAGCGGGCCGGGCAACAACATCGGGGAGACCCGGCTGAGGCGCAGCATATAAAAAGGTTCTGCGTTGTTGCTGAACATGAGCGGCCCACCGCGGTCGGGACCCCACCACAGGCTCTGCTTGCCGAACGCGACCTGGGTATTCCCAAGATTCAGGGCGACATAGGCCTCCAGCAAGCGAAACTGTTGCCGGGCGGGAATCGCCATTGCCGGCAGCGGTTCGGCAGCGTCCAGGTTCGCGATCAACTGCCGTACCGCCGCCGACAAGGGCGGCGTACGCGGTGCTTGTTGGTACTCCCCGCGTACATAAACCGTGACCGGTCCAGCTTCGCCGTGGCCGCTGAATCCGCCCTGCAAGTTCGCCGATCGACCATACGGCCGGCCGTAATCGTTGATCACCGTCTGCCCAAAATGATAGCTATCGGCCAGCGGCGGCCCGCTGATTTGCAGCCAGCGCGTGTACAGCGACTCCAATTCCACATCCAGGTTCCGGTCGCCCAGCAGCTTGCGTGATTCGGCCGCAAATTCCCCGCTTAACGACCGATACAGGGCTCCAGCGTCATCCGTGGGCGGCACGCCCTCTTTTGCCAAGCTGTCGGCAGCTTCTTGCAGCAGACGTGCGCACTCCAAACGTGTCCAGGGACGCAGGCCCAGGAAAGCAGTTCGCACATGGCCGAGGGCAGCCAACCGCTCGAATGCCCCGTAGACCCAGCTGTCGAGCGGGACGTAAGGCGATCCCATGTGCTCCGGCACGCCTCCGCGATCGCGCCCCGCGCTGCGCGGCGCAGCCGCAATCCGCCCGGCGTCGTGGTTGGGCCCGGCCGCTTCCTGCGCGGTGGTGTAGCCGGCCAACAACGTCCACAACAGCAGTGTGCTCGCCCAGCGATACATTAGAAGCTGGTGGCCACGCGCGCGGCGATGGCCAGCGACGAAACCACCTGAGCGGTGTTGAGCAGGTTGCGCCAGGTGCTGCTGCCGCCGATAAACTTGTTTGGGACCACGATCACATCGCCGGGCTCGATGCGCGTGCTCATCACGTTACCCTTCCACCAGTACGACCCGCCCCCGGTGCCCACCACGGAACCGTTGGCCCGCACGATAAGGATGTTTCGTTTGTTCGCGAGTTCGGTCGTGCCCCCGGCCTGCTCCAGGTACCAGGCCGCCGTTTTGCGCGGGGCAAAGCTGATCGCCGCGGCGTTGTACACCTGGCCGCTGACCAGCACCGAGGTCGGCCGTTTGGGAATGGTGATCAAGTCGCCGGCTCGCAGCTCAACGTCGGCAGGAGTGCGCTCCCACTGGGCGATGTCGGTGCTGACCCGCACCAGCATCCGTCCCGTGGTGGGTTGCTCGCGCAATGCTTTCAATACGTACTGCTGCTGCTGCAGCGCAGCTTGTTGTGATGCTTGCTGCTCCTCGCGCGGCGTGGCAGACGACAGCTGCATGGTGGCACCGGCCAACTCGATTTTCTGAATCAGTTCCACCCGACTCTTCTCTTCCATTCGCCGGACCTCGAGCCGTTGCAGGACCACCCCCGGCGCATAGGCCGTGTCCAGAAATCCGCCGGCGCGCCGGAGGACGGAGCTGAGCCGTTCGCCTGACTCAATCCCGTAGCCGCCGGGATGCTGTACCTCCCCGTCAAGAGTGACCGCCGAACCGACATCTTTCCAGCGCGTCAGTTGCCGGACACTAACCACATCGCCCGGTTTGAGCAACACATCCGCCGACGGGTCCGCCAGGGCCTTGGCCATGGCCACCGTCGTGTGCTTGGTCAGCACATGTTTGCCGTTTTCGACCACGTAGCTGGCAATGTCCGCCTCGTCCTTATACGCGCTGCGCTTGAAACCGCCGGCCAAACGCATGAGGGACGTTGCGGTCATGTCGGCAGCCAGCGGGTACTCGCCCGGGCGCAGGATTTCGCCGGTGATCGTGACTTTGGGCGGGTCGGCCTCGTAACGGCCAAAGATGCGTATGGTGTCGAACGGCTGCAACGGGATGGGGTCCTCCGCCGCCAGCACCTCGCGAAGTTGGAACGGTACTGCCTCAGGATGGAAGTCGGGGGGAACCAAGCGGATGATCTCGCCCTGCTGGGCCGGTTCGGGCAGCAAATCCTGCTGGGAGCGAATCACGTCCGACAACTGCATTCCGTTTCGATAAGGAATTTTGCCGGGACGAAATACGTGTCCCTCCAGGTAGACCGTTTGCTCGTCGTAAGGCAGGATGGGGGAAATCAGGATGCGATCGCCGTCCTGCACCGCAAAATGGTCCAGCTGCGAACGCAACTCTTCCACCGTCACGCTCTTGTCGGAAAGCGTGACACTCAGCAAAACGCGGCGTTCGTGGGCCACGATCCGCTCCACACTGACCTGGCGGAAGCTGGCCGATACCAGCGCTCCCCCGGCCAAGTCGAGTACCTCGGAGATCTTCGTTTCGTTTTTTAGTTCGTAAACCGCGGGCCGGCGAACCATGCCCGCCACGGTGATCTCCGAACCGGCGGGCGGCACCAGAAGCGTGTCTCCAGGCTGCAGCCGCTCCACGTCGCCACGGATGCCATGCAGCAGGAAATCGTACAGATCTAATTCGCTGATCAAGCGGCTACCGCGACGGTGCTGCAAGACGCGCAGCGATCCCTGCGCGGTGGGACCACCGGCCGCGTACAGGCCGTTCAGCGGCGTCGACAGTGCGCTCAGGTCATAGGCCCCCGGGCGCTCGACGTCGCCGACCACATAGACCCTTACCGTGCGCACCCGCGCTAGCGAAATGTCCACTCGAACCTGGTGAAACTGCGGCGCCAACGTTTGTTGGATCAGTTCCTTGGCCTCCGCCAAGGTCTTGCCAGAGACAGCTATCGTGCCGGCTTCGGGTAGAGCGATGCGCCCCTGCCGGTCTACCACCCGCGTCAGCGTCTGCGAAACACCACCCCACATTTCTATGTTCAGGTTATCCCCGGTGCCGAGCACATAGTCAGGTCCGACCGGAAGGTCCATGGGAAGGTTGTCCACATTGCCGGTCCCGGTGTGAAACAAATCCGCGCCGAAGCGCGCCAGAGGAATGCGTGGGGGAATCACTTGCTGGTACAAGTCGCGCAGCGCCTCAAGGTCGGGGTACGGATTCGCACGCGACGCGGCAGGCGGCTGTTCCGGTCGCGCTTTATCGCTACCAGCCGGCTTCGGCGCGCTGACCGTTGGCTCTCTGACCGGGGGCGCGCTGACCGGGGGCTCTCTGACCGGGGGCTCTCTGACCGGGGGCGCTTGCCCCTGCAACCCGGCGGTTAGAGCCATGAGGAGCAGCAGAACTATGGCAACCCGTCGTTTCATGATGCGTTACGCATGGAACTCTCGGTGGGATTAATGTTGCGTGCGAGTCCGCCATGGACCAGGACGGAGCCCCACACCTCCGCGCACGCTGCCGTGATCGCCTCCGCCGAAGGCGCTTGCGCCGGCCCAGAGAACAACTCATAGAAGTTCTCGACGACGATCACGGTGGCCAGTAAGAACAGCATGATCACCTGGGCGTGCAAACGAGGTAACTTGGCCGGCTCAGGGCGGTCATGCAGGGACCCAGCTTTCGCTTCGATGACGTCACCCAGGTGCTTGCGATAGAGGGGCTTCAACGCCGGGCCCAATTCCAGCACACTAAATTGCAGCAAGCGAATCAACTCCGGCTTGCCGGCCACGACTCGTGCCAGCTCTTGGAAAACGCGGCTGATTGCCTGCTGCGGATCGCCGGGGGCGGCAGCGCGCACGCCATCGAGCTGGCTGCGCAACCGCCCCAGTTCTCTTTCCAGCGCGGCCGTGAACAAGTCGCGCTTGCGGCCGAAGCAGCGATAGAGGGTGGCTTCATTGACCCCGGCGCGCTGCGCGATCGCGCGCGTGCTGGCGCCGCTGAACCCGAGCTTGGCGAAGATATCGACGGCGGCATCCAGGATGCGTCCTTCCGCGGTCGCGCCTTTGGCACCGGAGTACGACAGAGTTTACCTGCGCTTGGCTAAGCCGCCGCCCCGAGCAGTTCCAGTTCGTCGGCGCCGACCTCGACCGCCACGCTTTTCATGATCGCGTCCAGCGAGAGCACCACCCGCAGGTTGCGCGATTCGCCTTTCGTCCACAGCACCACGCCCTCCCATCCCAGCAGCGGGCCGCAGCAGATCCGCGCGCGGTGCCCTTGGGTGAGATAGGGGTGCGGTTGCGCCCCGCGAGCGCCCAGCCCGGCGCGCAGCGATTCGATATCCACATCCGGCAGCGGCAATGGCTCCCGGCCGTTCCCCACGATCCACAGCACGCTGGGAACCTCCAGCACTCGCACCCGCTCGCCAGGCGCAATGTGGACAAACACGTAGCCGGGAAACAACGGCAGTTCGAGCGTAACCGTGCACCCGTTCTTCCAGCGCCGTTTCGCACGGTACAGGGGCAGATACGACTCGATCCCTCGTAGCCCGCAATGGGCGGTCACCCGTTTCTCGTGGTTCGGGGTCGTGTACACCGCAAACCAGCGGGATGGATCGCCGCAAAGACCCGGTTCGATGCTGGCCAGCGGCGTTACTGCCGGAACAATGGACATGGCTTCGCCTCCGCCACTTAGGACGTGCTTTTCAACAGCTCTAATTACCAGTTGAAACGGTCAGAACGGGTCCCGGCCGCCGACTCGAGTGTGCCCGGGCTGGAATTGTCGGGACCTTCCCAGCTTGTCTGGTGGCGTCGCGTGCGCGCGGCCCTTGCTCTGGCCGCGGGGCTGAGCGGAAGGGGTCACAAAGCAAGCGCTTACTTTTACACCGGACATGAATGCAGCTTAGGTGCGAGCGCCAAGCAAGGTCAATGACAAAGCCCCCTCAACTGACCTCCTCATTCCCTCGCTGGGACGCTGTCTATTTTGGGATAGGATCCATGGCGCGATCGTTCTCGCGCCGTCGTTGGGTGGCCGCGCAACGACGAATTCCATCTTCAGCGCTCAGTTCCCAGGGCCGATCACATTTCCCTCTCGTCACTCGCGAGTCACTAGGCTCCTCGACTATTGAGAAGGCGACCGGGGACGAACTTCGAACATTCCAGACCTCGTAACCGCCGTAATTAAAACCGCCCGCCACAGGTGAATCCCGCAGGTGAGTTATTCGGATGTCCAGGAAGCTTGCTGACTTAGCTGGCAGGAGTGGCCATGAACGGCAACCCGGCAATGCCGGTAGTTGGCCCAGGTGACTCCTTAGGGGTAGAGCTAAATCATCGGCACAATTTGTGCAACTATCCCTATGAGGTTGCTTACCGTATTCAGGATTTGCGTAAGGTTGTCTAAAGCCTTCAAAGCAGCCTGCACTGCCGCCGTGCCCGCTACGATGGCTTGCTCGTTTGCCTTGAGTTTGTCAGCAATAGACTGGAGAGTAGCGTTGCCTAAAGCGAGCCTGGCTTCATGAACATCAAGCAGCAATTGTACTGCCCTTTGATGATCGGCGGGCGATGCAGCCTGTATCAAGGCATCTCCCTGGGGGGAAGTCATGCTGAGCTCGGTTGCGTCCAGCTGAGAGAGCGTTCGTGAATAAATACTGGATGCGTCCACGTATCATCTCCTCACTTCACAGCACCTTGGATGCTTTGGGCTATCGTCACCATATTCGAAATGTCGCTCATCAGGCTCGCAAAACCAGCGCTATCGAGCCGATTCTCCACCACTGCCGTAAAGGCACTGCGCAGCTTCGCGGCAGCTTTAGATGCTGCATCCGCTGAAGCGATCGCCGGGGGCGTTGACAAAAGTGTTAGCCTCTGACTCGCCCATTCTGCCGGTAACGGCGTCTCCGCTGTGAACTGATTGATGCTATCTGTCTCCCTGAAATTCTGTTGCACTTGAGCATCTGTTTTGAGTTCAGCTGCTATCGCGCTAAACGCCGCTTCTTGGAGAGCAAGTTCGTTCGCTATGGCGTTGGACCTGGCCTTCAATTCCTCATTCAGCGCATGAACTTTGAAAGTGGCGACGACTGGAGCTGTCGCGGTCGGTATGAAACTCGAAACGCTGGTAGAGCCCATTTTGGCGTTCTTCAGGGTCGGGCTTAGCTTCGCCAAAGAATCGTACGCACCCTGTGCCGCGGTGCCGATTGAATTTTTTGCCTTCGGGTCGGATAGCGACGCTAACGCTTCGAAATATGCCTGAAGCAACTTGCCGTGTGCACTGATCAATTGCAGGACTTGCAGACGCTGCTTCAGCAATGCATCCGACGTGGCGACTCGCGCCTTCCGTTGCGATTGATCGAGACTGGGTCTCGCCTTAACGAGAAGGGCTGAATCAGTGTTTACGGCAGCGGTGCCAGCATCCTGAATAACAGTTTGGCTTGCCGCCACGTAGTTGATGCCAGCTTGAGCAAAGGTGTTGAACTGGTTGAGCCTCGCCGTAGCACAGCCGGCTAATGCTAACAATGCAGGCATCGTCAATCCCGCAGCAAAGCGTTGACAGGGGCTCACTCTTGACCTCCTTGCTACGAAGCGCAATGCGTCGCAAAAGCAGTACCGACTAGAGCTGCCGACGGGAATTGTGTGACCCCGCATTGTCCATTCCTAATCAAGGACAGTCAAGGCAATGTTTGCTTTTTCCTGAAAATGGAACGGTGTCGAGCGGATTGTCAGATTGCAGCTCAGAATCAACACACTGCAACGTTGCAACTGCGGACAACCACAGGCAATAAGGCTTGTGCCTCTTCAGTCTTGTTCTACAAACGGAACATCAGCCTCCCGATTACATCGCAAGCGGCACGCTCCCCGAGTGGTGATTCTGGAACGCGCCACGGGCGCTAAGCACCGCAGTCGGTGCGCGTGGTCGGGCCATGTAATAGAGCGCAATAGTCCTTTGTGATTTCGGCGGCACGCCTGCGAATGGATGCGGCAGCCTTCAATGGCGATCGCATCGGGCTATTCCTACTACCATACCCGGGGACTCGGTCACTAATCGGGTCGCATGGGTAGTGCCACCTTTTTTAAACCTAACCCATAGCTAGAACCTGTGGTGTAGACTCTCACTTCGCTTCGTACAAAACATCGGTCAGGAAGTGTTAGGCGTGAAGAAAAGTCGGTAATGATAGGCGACGAAGCGGCAAAGGAGATCTGGGTTCCTGGCCGTACAACCCGAAATGCGGGGCGGCTGCATCCGATTCCCGCTTCCGAGGTTGTGATACATCTCAAAGGGTTGTTGTTTACCCCCGTGGAGGCTGGCCCGATGAAACCGTTACGTTTGCTTGCACTCGCAATGCTGTTTTGCGGAACCGCTGTAGCCCAAAACTTCGCCCTCGATATTACCGACGGAAATAACGTGCCCGTCCCGGCCAGCCGGATGGTTCCGGTCCACGCGACCTACACTGGCGACGACGCGGCGGTGAGGGGCTTCAAGATTCTCGCCTCGCGGTTTGCCAGCGACCAGGAATCTGTTCCGGTCGACATTCTCAGGAATTGCGACGCCAATGCACGCGCGGAGCATCAACCAGCCACTTTTGAGTTGCAGGATGGCCGGACCGCGTCGTGGTGCCTGCGGATCCCAGAGTTCAGCGGTGACGGAAAATACTCTGGAAGCCTGACTCTGTTTCCCGACAACAAGAAGCCCGAGACCCCAAAAAGGTTCAGTCTCAGCCGTGTCACCGCCCCGCCCGCAACCCTGGCCGCCGACCGTCAGGCGGTCACGGTGGAGTTGGTGCGCCCGCTCTCCGCCCTGTTTTCCACCTTCAACGCTCGCCTGGGCTCGGTCGCGCTGCAAGAGAAGTCTACGAAAAGTCCGGCCAAGGGCGTCGCATTGCAGATAGATTCCACCCTGAAGGCGCCCGGCGCCTTCGATCCACTTGCCAACCTCGGCTTCGAGTGGAACCGCGAAGCCTGGGACAAGCCGTTTTCGACATCCCCGCCCGGCGCTGCCGAAAACGCGAACCTGCGTACCATCGATCCCGGCGCCCAGGCCGAAATCGCCATCACCGGTAAGAATCTCCAGCCCGGAGAGTACAGCATTCCACTCCGCTTCACTGCTCTCGGCGCGACTACCGACAATGCCAAGCTCTCCATAACGGCTCGCGTCCGCGACTCCGTCGTGTTGGCCATCGGCACGCTACTGGTCGCCCTAGTCCTATCTTTCGTGATCACCAAGATGCTCGCCGGAAAACGGCGCCGTATCACTCTCCTGCGGCAGATCCACGGCCTGAGACTGTCCAAAGGCACCACCCTCCCCAACCTGCCGGCCGTGGTCTGGGTGGAGGCGTTGCTTCATCTCGCCGAGCGGCTCAGCTCTCGATTCTGGCTGACCGGCGCCGACGTCATCGAAGCCTACGTCAACAGCGTGCGCAGTACTGTCGAGATCCTCAAGCAGGTTCGCGAACTACGCGACGGCCTGCAACGACGTCTGCACAAGTTGGTCTTCGATCGCGCCGCCGAATCCATCGACCGCGTCGTCACTGAGCTGGGAACCGAGCCTCCCGATGACGCCATGGCCGCACGCATCAAGGCCGAACTTACGGGATTAAACAATTGGCTTCAGGCCACGACATTCCCCACCGCGTTCTGGAACACGATCCAACCGGCATTGCAGAAACTGCAAAGGGATATTGATACAGGTGTTGTGCCTGACAACGCGAAAGATGCAATCAGGCCGCTCAAGAACGCCCTTGACGCCGCGTTGGCGAATCCTCCACAAGCTGCCGATGCTGTCGAAGAAAGCTACCGCAACTACGCCCGCCTCCGCATCCTGTGGGATTGCCGAACGGAAAGCGAGGTCTTCGCTAAACTGGTCAACAAGCCGGAGCCCGAACTTGTGGAGTGCTTCCGCCTCAACGACGAGCTCGCCTGGGAGCGGCTGAAGAAAAGCAGTGAAGGTCTGAAGATCCAAATGCCTGTGACCAGCGACCCGGACGGACTCGAAGCCTTCACGCCGTTCGCCTTCTCGGTCACTTCCGACGACTCCCAAGTAAGCGGCTCGTACTTATTTCGCCGCAAGGTGCAGTATGCATGGAAATTCACGCTCGAGCCCGGCGCGCGGAACTGGCGCGACAAGCTGAGGGGGAAAGCGCCGAACAGTGTGACTCTGACCCCAATCACGCTTGGCCCTTCCGTGGTGCAGTATTTTCCCCGCCGGGGCAAAGTCAAAGTGTCGGTAACTTTGAGCTACACGGGAGCCCCAATCTCGGTATTCGAAACCCCAGGACCGGATATCCGCGATTCCAGCGAGTTCGGCATGCTCAGAGCCTTCGAAGGTGTTGAGTACGTCTCCTGGGCTATCGCCGCCGCGGTAGCTCTTGCCACCGGGCTCTCCACCTACTATGTTAAGAACCCGACATTCGGCTCATATCAGGACTACCTGACCCTCATGCTCTGGGGCGTTGGAATGGATCAGGGTAAGAACATCCTGCAAGCTCTGCAATCCGTTTCCAGTCAACCAGCCGGGCCGCAGGCGGTGCATTGAATCGTCCACAGGAGTCCCTGGAGCCCTGGAACAAAATCGGTACTTGGTGGCTGGTCGCTATTGGATGCAGAGGGAGGCCCCCCAATAATAAGCAGCAGAAGCCGAAGGGATCGGACGCGTGGGATAAGGTAGAGCGCCGTCACATCGGTCAGCACGTGACCGGTTGAACTTAATGGTGGCCAGGGACGGAATCGAACCGCCGACGCCAGCCTTTTCAGAACTCACCTTTTGAATATAAACAACCACTTAGGGAGACTCTGATTAAGTTCTCCACTTTCCACAGGCATTGTAGCTAAAGCGAAAGGAACCGTCGAGCGAATCGAGTCTCTGGACATTACGGGGTCGAGAATCTGTCTGAGGTAGTCTGTCTGTCAGGGCTTGAAGCATGCCGGCGATCTCCCACGATCCTGTAGCCGATAGTTCAGGCTCCGGACGCCCTGAGGTCAACGAAATCAGGCCCATGGATTGCCATTCGCTCAGCAGCGAGTCTAGACCCAGGTTTTCGAATGTCCGCCAGGAAATAGCGTTGCCCATCAACTCCGCTTCGGCGCCACGCAATCGGCATTCGATTGGCGACATCTGCAACGCGCCTTCCAGAACCGGCCCCCCATCGGCCGCGCCAAGCGAATAAGCTGCAAGCTGCGGATGACGATAAAGGAAGGGACCGAACACGCCATCGGCCGAAGGCCCGAGTGCGAGAAGGTTCTCGCGGCGAACGGCATGCTGGTAGTACAGGTTTCGATCGCGCTCTTTAGCAAAGTGGGCGAAATGGTTCTTGTGGTAGCCATGCCGTAACAGAAACTGGTGGGCAGCGTGGAACAAAGCGAAACGTGCTTCAGAAGCGAGAGGCGGCGCAGCAAGTCGCGAGAGAAAGCGCTGGTTGCGTTCCGTTCTCTGCAGGCTGTAAAGCGAGAAGCCATCGATGCCCAGATCAACCAGCTTGTCGAGTGTTGCCAGCCACCCTTTTGTGCTCTGTCCCGGCAAACCGTAAATGAGATCCACCGAGACCACGAACCCCAACTCCAGGGCCAGTCTCAGTCGCGCGACGGCCTTCTCGCTGTTCTCGCGGCGGCCGATGGCTGAGCGGACTTCCTCTTCAAGCGTCTGGATCCCGACGTGCAAGCGCGTGAAGCCGAGTTCTCGAAGCCATTGCAGACCCTCGCCTGTCAGCAGAGAAGTGGTGGACTCCAATGCCCATTCGGTGGCTGGCGTAACGCCCAGGGAATCTCGGATTCTGGTGACGATCGCACCAAAGACATCGGCGGGCAGACTGTTGGGCGTTCCCCCGCCGAAGTGCACGGTTGTGATCGAGGCTGGCAAAGGAGGCTGACACGAGCCCCACGCATCGATCTCGGCGAGCAGGCCCTTAGCGAATGCTCCGATGCTTCGGTTCGACCCCTTGGCGACTGGTTCCGCGTAGCAGTCGCAAAAGCCGCAACGCAGCCGGCAGAATGGGACATGCACGTACACCGAGAGTGGTCCGTCGGTTCGAGTGTTGCGAAGGTACCCCGAAATCCGGCGCCAAGCCTCCTCCCTATCCATTTGGAAACCCCGGCGGATCCAGAGCGGGGCGGGGAGGGATCGGGCGGTCGGTGCATCCGGGCCGAGCGAAATCCAATCGCTGACCACGCGGGCGACGTGGACCTGCGCTTCGACACCAGCAAGGAACTGCTTGATCCGCTCGGAGGACGGATCCGGAGCCTTGCTCCGGCATCGAGCGCCCGCGTCCAGCAGCCACGCAGTGGTAAGTTGGCGAGCGACGCGGCAACGGAAATCTGGCTCGGAATCGTCAGGTTGCAGGGGTTCGCTGAGGAGACACAGGTCAGGACAGGATCGAGCGCAGTGATAAGCGTTTAAACACTCCTTGCAGCGGGACGGTAAACGAGCCGCCATGCCGCGCAATTGCGCGATGCGCCGGGAATCGAGACGGTACTGTCCCGTCTTATTGTCGAGACAACCGATGGTGTAGATTGCGGCTCCTAGCGAGGCGCCAGTGCAGGAAAGAAAGCAGGCTGTTGCCGTCCCATCCGGTCGCAGATGCAGGACGTCTTTTAAGACATTGCAGTGCGGTCCATGCAGTTCATCGAGCCGCACTCCGGAGAGCGACAGGTCCGCCCCCAGTTCCCGAGCGACCTGTTGCGCCGCCAGAAACTCGCAAACGAAACGACTGGCGTCCTCTGGCCGGAACTCCATTCCGGGGGCTGCATGGTAGACCGGTTCGAACCTTATCTGGCGAGCACCCAGTCGCTCGCACAGCCAGCGGACAATTTCGGCCTGCCGCAAGGCCGAGGCCGGAGTGATGGTGGCGCGCACCGCGAACTCGCTACCTCCTTTCCGAAGGATGTCCGCAGCGCGCTTGATGTCACCAGCCGACGGGCGTAAGTCCGCGGTAGGCCGCTGCAAATCGTGAATGTCCGGGGGGCCATCACACGACAGACCGATCTTGCTGATGTTCCTCGCAAGCCAGCGGAGGCGCGTTGCGGAAGTGCAGCCATTGGTTGCGATGTAGCTCTTCCATTCAATCCCACGGGATTCGGCAAGCGCTCGTGTTTTTCTCACGACCGCTTGCAGACTGTCCCATGCCAGGGTTGGCTCCCCACCACCTGAGAACACGATCTGAAACGGTTTCTTTCTGGTCTGGCAAGATTCGATTACCAGGCGCGCGGCAGCGAGGATGGCGGACGAATCCGGTTGCTCCTGCCGCCGATTCCGGTCCGGAAGAAACTTGGCAAAACAGTAACTGCAGTTCAGCAGGCATCGGTTGGTCAGGTTGAGCGTGAGACAGACCGGCATGAAGGGGGCCCGGGCCAGTGCCGCCCAATCCTGAACCGTGGCGACCGCCGCCTCCAGAATTGATTGTGGTATGGCGCCCTGGGTTGGTTTGGAATCACCAAACCATGCCAGCCGCCCAGGAGCGTAAACCGCCGTTCCCGCCCGCGACAGGACTCCGAAGACAGGCAGATCTGACAAAAGGCGCTGGATCACTTGAGGCCTTCCGGTCTTACAAGCTTAGGTTCGCTCAATGGCTCACGGCCCAGCGGCTCCTCTGAAGTGCAACCCTGCTCTCCTGGGTCGTCACTGGAATCGGACGTGGTGTTTACCGGCGCACATACGCCCAGTGCGGCCAAGCGAAGAAAGAGAGACCGAGTTGCGGCGAACACCTCCTCAGGTGGTTGACCGCTCTGGGCGCAAACCGATTCGGCAACCTCGGCGAGGGTACTCATGCCATTGAAACGGTTGAAAATGGCTAACTGCATCGGGTGAAGCGAGAACAGCGTTACTGCGTCCGTTCGCTTTGGCAACCTGGCCAGGACGCGATCACCTGCCGGAATGATCTCCACCCCCGGCACAATGCCTGGTTTCAGTGCTGCGACCTGCGCAACCGGAAGCTGTGGAAGGTCGCTCAGGCGCAATTGGGGCCGCCCGCGAAGCTCATCAAACTGGATGACGCTCTCGCGCGCCAGCCAACGGAAGAACGCGCGGCGGCCACCCATGCCTGCTGTCGCTTCCTTCACTGCATGACCTCCATTGAGTTCAACACCAGGCCGGCGTTCCCCGCTACCTCGCGGCAGCGTTGGCAGGAATCGCAGGCATGACCACAATTCAGGGTGTGTACATAGAACTCCTCGGAAACGCTGATCGGCCAGTTCACCGCAGCCGGACCGCCGCCGATTTCCTGTGGCTGCAACTCCGAGCGGGCTATGTACGCACCCAGCACCCGCCGATAACGAGCAGGGTCGCGCAACGTGACGCGGCCGGCCAACTTCAACTCGTCGTACGTATTGTCATAGAGGTGGAGGTGCTGCGGCAGCACCCATGCCCCAGTCAAACGCAGCCACGGCTCTCGCTCCAACATGTCGTGGCAAAGCGACTCCGGGTTCTCGAACCCTGCAGCCATTTCATAGAAGTGCTGCCTGCGGTGTGGGCAGCCGGGCAGACATGCCTCGTTCACAATCAATCTCACGCGCCCGGGGAAGGCTGCGCGGAGCCGCCGCAGGGAGGAAATGTCGCGCATCACCTTGGTCGCCGGCACCAGCACGTCGAAAGTGTCTTCGAGCATGAGCGCCTGCGCCGGCGTGTCAATTTCCAACAATGTGGAAGCCACAAGTTGCAGTTCCGGTAACGCATCGCGGATTCGCGAAGCCAGGAGAAGGTTCGAAACCGTTGCGCCGGCGATGCCGTAACGTTCACGCCACGTTCGCAGAATTCCAACCACTCGGGGTGCAACCACGTCAACAGGTTCCGGCAGCACTACGGGATTGACGAGGACATTGACCTGGAAAAGTCCGCTTTCCAGGAACTCTCGCGTGTGCTGGGAGGGTTGTGGCGGCCGGCCCGATCCAATCACTTCTGGCGGGAGCGGGAGATAAACCTCGCAGATCTCCGCGCCGAAGTCGTCACGGAGCTCGCGCCAAAACGGCAGCGGTTGGTCGATGTAAGGGACGACCCAGCGTTGACTTGCTGCGGCAGCCCGGCGGATCGAGGTGCGGGGGCTCTCCACAAAGGCTTGCCATGGAGTCGGACGCATGCGTTCCATAGCTGCGGCAAGGCAGCCACCGAGGCAATCGCCCTGCCGCTTTAAGGCGCAGGCCGAGCATTGCGGCAACACCCCTGCGGGACGATAACGGGAGAAGCTTTCCTCGAACGTACGCCGCAAGCACTCGGCGTCGACATTCTCCGTGAGTGCTTCCCGATGGAGGGCGGCCAGCGGGTAGCAGCAGACAACCTGGCCGTCGCTGAGTATGTCCAGGACAGGACTGCAACGCCGACCTATGTCACCGGCGCTGAGTCCGAGAGATTCCAGGACGCCCTCGGGAAACATGCAGGGAACAAAACCGCAGTCGAAATCGATGGAAACTCCCTGCTGCCTGCATTCGGCCACAAACGGCGCCAAACGCTCGCCGACCGCGCGGTATTGACGAGGCCTGAGCCAGGAGTTGTCGCTGCCCAGGCTGGGGTGCGCCAAGCCGACGCGCACATTCGATGCCAGTCCGTATTCGCGAATCCAACGCAAAGTGAACGAAGGGTCGATCCCCGCATGATGCAGGTTGACACTGAGCATGGCGCGGGTACCGAGACGGCGCAGGATTTCCTTCTGCCGCTCGCTTTCGACATCTGGAGCCGCGCACCCATCCGACGCATTCACCAGTATCTCGATGCTGCCGGCGGGCGCCTCTTCAATGCATCGGATGGCCGGCTCCGGCATCAGGCCATTCGAGAACACCAGCAGACTCATGTCCCGCGAAAGGGCTTTGGCAACCAGTTCCGGGAAGGCGGGATGGACCGTGGGTTCGCCGCCCAACAATCGGACGCGATCAATGCCTGACCGCGCCAGGAAATCGAGCGCTTTGTCAAACAGGGCAGGACTCATGTGGGTGGATGGCGCGGGCACTGATGCGCGTGCCGATCGCGCAAAGCAGTAAACGCAATCGCGGTTGCAGAGGGTGGTGATGGAAAGGTTAGCCATCGCTGTCCCCCCCAACAAGCCATCCTGCGCGCGCCCATTCGCGCAACCAGCCGGTGAGAGCTGAGGTGGCATCCTCCGTGGTTACGCGGCCCATCACCGCCAGCTTAGGAATAGCTCGTTCCGGGGCATCCCCCCGGCTGATCAGGTCCCAGGCGGCAGCTTCGAGGCCCGAGAGGAACAGCTTGCGGCCGAGGCGGGGAATTATCAGCACGCCGGCAGATTCAACCGTCCAGAAGACGCCAGAAGCAACTCGTGGCGATTCCGTCATGAAGGGCTCTCCCAGTCGGCGATGCGGTCAGACAAGCGCAGTGCAAATCCCCGCGCAGCAGATCGGTCTGACAACAGGGCCCCGGCGGTTGGCGCCGCCTGGAGCCGATGGAGCAGACACGCGATCGTGATCAGGCGAGTCTGTACGCAGAAATCGTCATAACCGGATTGCGAGTTGCCGTAGCCGTTCACATGGCATCCGCCGGCGCACCAATAGCGGCAGAAGCAGGCGCTGCATCTCGGCGGTGGAACGGCAAGGCGGCGAACACGCTCAACTGATCGCTCGTCGAGCCTCATACCCTCCCCCGGCACCGCAGCGCCGAGGTGAAGGTCCAGCTCTCTCGCTGCCCACTCACGCTTGTCGAGGTAACAGGCGTGCAAGCTACCGTCCGTTTCGACAATCACCGCATCGTTGCCGAGAGGACAAAAGCAGATCCGCGGGTTTACCCGATCTGACGCGGAGTAGGTGACCCGCACACCCATCTCCGAGGCCGCACGGTGAGCTTCCATAAAAGCCTCGGCGAACCGGTAAGGATCGGGAGGAAACAGACCGGCGCGCACGGCCTCGGCGGTCGGGCGCAACGGTTCGAAGTCGATGGCCGAAGGGCGGAATTCCTTCGCCATCCAGGCTGCGATGGACGCGAGGGATTCCACGTTTCGCTGGCTCACACAGACCCGCAGGTTCAGGTCGGCCGCCGCGTCGGCGAGGATGCGCGCAGTGCGCTCGACGGCTTGGAAGCTGGCGGTGCCGTCTCGAAACGGGCGGTGGAGGTCGTGAATCCCGGCTGGTCCATCCAGCGAAAGTACGATGGCGCTGAAATACTCTCCGGCGAAGCGGGCCCGCCACTCGGAACAAGCGCCGTTTGTCGCGGCCTCCAACACCGGCTCCAGGCCCCGCGCGGACGCCGCGATTCGCGTCCGGTGGACGATGACATCGACTACGTCGCCAGCCAGGAACGGCTCGCCGCCGAACAGGTGAACATCCAGGGTCCGGCGTCCTTCACGCGCCGCCAGGTCGGCCATCCAATCGATTGCGGTAACGGCCACGTTCGGGTCCATATGACGTTGGGGAGCCGTGAGTGCGCCGAAATTGCAGTAGCCGCAATTCATGTTGCAGGAGCGAGTGGTTATGAGGCCGAGGAACTGAGGCGAAATGGGGCCTTGTCTGGGTTCCGGCGCGGGCGCCGCTGGAGAGTCGAACAGTTCCGCGAGTTGCGCCACGCTGCCGTTCTTCGTTCTTCCGCCCGCACCCGCGAGGACCGCGACCGCCTGGCCGTTGACCCGGGCCGAGACACCGTGCAGGGGAGCGATGACGACCCAGGAGTCCGGAACCGGAACGGCGAATAACTCAGACACACTTTTCATCGCCGAGCTCCGTTCCAGGCGAGGGCGTCGCACCGGGTGGCGGTCCCTCGCGCCAGACTACGCCGCCCGACGAGGCGATTCTGTCGAGCAGCATATCTTTGCTCAATTCGCGAATGATGTGGCAGCGGCCTGTACCCTGGAACTCAGAGTCGCCGTTGGTGATCAGCGCCTTGTGGTAACAGTCGCCGGCACAGTCCCACCGGACAAAGCAGTCCCGGCAGTGGCGGCGATTCTGGACGGACTGAGAGCGCAGTTCGGCCAGAACACTCTGATCGTAGGTATATCCGCCGTCGGATGCGGGTTTTCCGAAGAAAAACTTCGAAGCCCAGGGCCGGTCCTCGGAGAAGACCTCGTAGCAGGAAGTGACGTTCCCACCTGCCGAAAGGCAGAAGCTGCCCTTGGTCGCCTCGCAGAAGTGATCGGTCAGCGAGCCGATGCGGACCGGCGAGAAGACAAGCTCGCCGCCAAGACTACGGGCGCGCTGACGCGCCAGCCGGAAGGCGCTGATGAACTCCTCGCTTTCCGCCGTCGCGGCGGCCTGCCCTCGTCCGAAGCGGTAAACGGGCTCCATCTGCACCGAAGCGGGATGGCACATCGTGAATATGTACTCTACTGAGTCGGGAAGAGAGGCTATGGCCTCGGCCGTAACGGTCGCTCGCACGCCGTAAGGGAAGCGGCGCTCGTCAAGAAGCCGCAGCGTTTGCAGCACTCGGCCGCTCGAAGGGGCGCCATCCCGGAAGCATCGGTTCGCGTCATGCACGGCGGGCAGGCCGTCGAGCGAGACCGTCAGCCCACTGAGGTTGGCGCCAATCCAGTCCACCTGGCTGAGCTCAAGAACCGCATTCGTCGCCATGTACGCCTGCATCGTAAGGCCATGCTCCCGGACTCGCCGCTGCGCATACTGAACTGACTCGGTGAGGACCGGCCAATTGACGGTCGGCTCCCCGCCGCCGTGGAAAGACAATTCGATGCCGGGCGCGCCGAGTTGCACGGCATTCGACACAATCAGGTCGATTCCACGGATGGCTGTGTCGAGCGACATATGCTTTGCGAGCTGGTCTCCCGCTGCCGCATAACAATACCTGCACCGCAACGTGCAGGCCGTGGTGAGCAGCAGACTGGCACGAGTGAAGTTGAAGCCGGAAGAAAACTTGGCGCGCGGAGGGACGTCAGGCGGTCCGCCGAGAATCCCCACATTCTTCAAGAAGGTCACGAGTTCGGTTTCCTTGGCCGTGAAGGCCCACGCGTGAGGCTCCCGCAGGCGCTCAATTACCCGCGCGACGGACGCGTTCCCGATCCAGGCGGTTCGGCGCAAGGGTGCGTAGAAGATGAACGCCCCGTCCTCCCACGGGATCGAGTGGATCTCGGTGCGGATAGCCGCGGTCAACGCCGGCGGGCGGGAACAGCCTTCCGGAATGTGCGGATCGGCCGTCATCTTTCGCTCCTGCGTTGCGGGAGAATGCATTCCGGGATCACGCCGTTTCTGGGATGGGGTCGGCTTCGCCGGATCTAGTCATCCCTTTTTCTTGATATCTGCACTGAGTCGTTTCACGAAGTTCTTGATCTCTTTTTGCGCCTGCTGCTCCGGTATCGTATTGCGAGAGACAGGCGGCGAGAGCTTCTCTTCCAGGATCATCTTGCCGGTCAACACATCGAAAGCTTTGATGGTGAAATCGACAGACTTCAGTGCGCCATGGCTCTTGTCCGGCGGTCCCGTGGCCGTACCAGTAAGTGCCACCTGCGCGCCGCACCGTCGTGCCGCTTCCAGCGCAGAGTTCAAGGATCCCACTTCCGACCGGCAGGACTGCTCATCAGCGGCGAAATGCCATCCGGATGCGGAGAGGTTCTCCTTCAGCAAAGAGTCCATCCGCTCCACAGAGGTCTTCATGCCGGGATTCACGCCGTTGACAAAGGGTACGGCCAGCACCCTGGTGGCGGGATCGTAGAGACTGAGCGCAGACACGGGCGCCTGAGCTGCAGACTGGGAGGCAGCCAGCCATACGGGAGCTCTGGGTGCTTGCTTGGCCACGGATTCCAGCAGGCCACGGTCCCTGATGGCGCGAACCGCCACCGTTCCGAGTTCCGCGTCATCGGTTTTGATGGCCAGATCGGCCAGGAGCTTCTCATCGGTGATGCGCTGGACGGCGGCCTTCCGAACCGAGCTCTTCTTGCTCTTGAGGGCCGTCGTCCATAGGATTTGAGGATCAGAGATCCGTTCCACCGCAGCCACGGCCACGCTTTCGTCTGATAGAGCCAGGGCTAACCTAGAAAGAGTGTGCGGGTCGTTCAGCTGCTTTACGGCCGCCAGCCCGACTGCGGTCCTGATTGCCGTTTCGGCAATGTTGGCGAGCAACGATTCGTCGTGGATCA
Organism: Terriglobia bacterium; assembly: GCA_020072845.1. NCBI lineage: Bacteria > Pseudomonadati > Acidobacteriota > Terriglobia > Terriglobia bacterium. Next base: position 41,089 of record JAIQGF010000003.1, on the reverse strand, counting down.
ACTCCACCGCGCCGGCGTCAAGTTTTTCCAATGCCGCCGCACGGAGCGAGGATCCTGGCGACGATTCCTTGAAAATTCGCACGAGGGTCTCGCGCTCGTGGATTCCCCTCATAGCGACCAGCCGAATCTTCTCGTCGGAACTGGAGCGGACGATGCCGCCCAAGACCTCCTGATCCGAGATCCGCTCGAGAGCGGCCAGGCGTGCTTCGTTGTCTTCCAGCCGATCTTCGGTGCGTGTCCCTTTCAGGGTGATCTCGGCCAAGTGGGTCTGGCTGGTCAGGGCAGCGATGGAGGCCATCCTGACCAGCGGCTGGCGGTGCGTTCTGGCTAATTCGGACAACCAGTCGGGGTTCCGGCGCTTCTGGAGCGCATCCGCGAAATCGGCCCACTTGGAGCCCAACTTGCGCCACGCCTCTCCGTCGAAAACGTATTCGGATCCGCCTACGAGGCATCGAGATCCGGGGAGAAACTTGGCGTCGCCTGTATCCAGGACGGTGGCGAACGGGAAATGCATGCTACTGCCTTGAGCCTTAGAGGTCCCGACGCAGGTGAAGTGTCCGGCCAGCAAGCGAACGCCCATCTGGTCAAACGCAACTGACATCAGAGCCCTTGGTTTCCCTGGGCCGTTCTCCCGGTCGATTGATCGGTCGTCTCCGATCACGAAGTCGGCGTTCCGGGCCTGGCATGACAGGTCCTGATTGGCGCCTCCTTCGAATCTCAACCGGATGGGATACTGCGGAGTGCCTTTAAGGTTGGTGCCCAATCCTTCCAAGCGGTAATCGCGCTTCAGGCCTGAGAGAAGCTCCTGGGCCACAGCGATGGTTGTCCTGGCCAACGCGTACTCCGAAGACGCCAACAGTGCGAGCACCCAACTCTTGGTACAACCTCTGGCGCCTTGTTTGATCACGACGGTCCAGACATACAATCCTGGTTGCGCATAGGTGTGAGTAGGGCTCGCCAGCTTCGAGTGGGGGCTATTGTCACCGAAGTCCCAATCGAAAACCGGGCGCGCTGAACTCGGCGTGACGGCGGATCGCCGGGTGCGAGTGTCGGTGGGACCGGTCCGAGCTTCTGGCAGACCTGCGGCGAACTTCACGGACTTGTCCATCGCGCTTTGCGCTACGGAGTCTTCGCACGCCTGCGAAGCCTCTGCCATCGTTCGTGGATCGCGTTGCACCGCGGCTTGGCCCGCCAACGGCAGGGCGGCAAGAATGCACGACACCAGCAAGCAATTCCCGATTCCCCCTCGCTTCGTCATCACGAACGCTCCTATCTGAAGATGGCAGATCGCTCGCTACACCATTTCCCAGGGAAGTGCGGCCCGGCCTGTAGCAGGGTGGATCCTCAATTCGGATGCCAGTAGTGTGACGAGTAGGTTGAGCGGACGGCCTGGCAGGTGCAAACCTTATTGCAGGTGCACACCAGGTCACACGTGCAAACACCGACGGCGTTGAATGAGCGGTTGGATGTTCCCAGGGAGCCGGGAACACAATTGCAGGTGCACACCGCGCCTGGGGGGATGGGAGAACCACAGGGCAGCGTGTAACTGATGATCTTCCCATATACGTCCGTCGCCTGGTATTGAATCCCTTGCACGTCCTGCTTGTTCGCGGCAAGGTCCATCAGGCATCCCAGAGGAGTTCCTGCCACAAGGTCCCAGAGTCTTATCGTCATGTCGGCACTACCGCTGATGAGCATCTTGCTGTCGGGACTGACCGTCAGGGCCCTCACCCAGTCGGAGTGACCCTCCAGCGTCCTGGTGGCCATTCCGTCCGGCAATGACCAAACGATGATCTTTTGGTCAGCGCCGCCGGAGCAGAGCCACCTACCATCCGGGGTGGCGGCCAGTGCCTCGATCCAATGAGTGTGCCCCGTCAGAGTCTTCCGCAACACTCCATCCGGCAATGACCAGACCAGAATCTTCCGGTCGTAACCGCCGGAGAAGAGCAAACTGCCGTCGGAACTGACGGCCAACACTCTTACTGCATCGGTGTGCCCTTCCAGCGTCTTCATCTGACTGCCATCCGGCAGCGACCAGACCGTTATCTTCCGGTCATGACCACCGGAAAACAACGTCTTGCCGTCCGGACTGACCGCCAGAGCCAACACGATGGAATCGGAGGCGGACAGCGTTTTCGCGGTCCCGCCGTCCGCGAGAGACCAGATTTTCACCGTCGAGTCGACGCTTGCGGAATAAACGGATTTCCCATCGCTGCTGATCGCCACCGCATCCACGACACTCGCGTGCCCTTCCAGGCTCTTCTCGCGCGTGGCGTCCGGCAGAGAACGAACGCCAATGGTCTTGTCGGCACTTCCGGAACAGAGTATTTTGCCGTCCCCGCTCACCGCCAATGCGTGAACGGCCTGCGAGTGTCCCTGGATGGCTTTGAACATGGCTCCGCGCGGCAGTGACCAGAACTTGATAAATCCGTCCTTGCCGGCCGAACAGAGCGTCTTTCCGTCGGGGCTTACCGCCAGCGCGTAGACCGCCATCTCATGCGCGAAAACGCTACCGCACTTGGCCTGCGCACCGGCGTCGGTTGTTGCCGCCGCCGTCCCACCGGCCAATCCCGCGACGGCGGCGCCCAAGGCCGTAACCGCAGCCGATGCCACCAAATCGCGCCTGGAGAGCGTCCAGGCCCCATTCTCTCTGTGGATGGAATAGATCTCCGGATCTTGATCGTCGGGTGCTCTCTCTCGAACGGGGTCCCGCTTAGAGTCCGAAACGCTGCCGGAATCGTCGCTCATCGTAGTCCTCCGCAATCCATGGCTATGTCTGTCTGATTGCCGCGGGTGAAGACGCGATCTTGCGCTCTGCCTCGTGTTTCACAGCGGTATCCGATGCGCCGACCGCTCGGGGGTGAGCATATAAGGGAGGTCTTCGCCAGCTCGCAGGGTTTGCCTTACAAAGCGTAACGAGATACGAGCGGCGCTGTTTTGTCAGTGAGTGGCGTCATACAAAGTTGTGATAACCACCTGGGTGTGGTGACGCCTAGCCGGTCGCTACCGAATCTCGAACAGCGACTCGTATGAGCATCGGCTAAAATGCTCGAGGATGGAGGTGGTTGCAGACCGCCCTCAGTGAAGCGCCATGCTAGCTGTTCTGTTTCATCGTGGTCGCAAAGCTCAGCTCCGCAAGGACGCGTGCCTCGTCCCTATTGTCGACTGGCCTTCCGGGAAGGTCCAGATTCGAGCCTGGCTGAAATATGCGAAGCGAGATCACTATCTGACCTTGGTGCGGATTCCCAAAGAGCATCCGGTCCGCATCTGCTTCACCTATGGCGACAGCAACTTCATCAAGGCAGTGTCCTGGCCTTCGGAATTCAAGCCTCTGCGAGAGTGGCCAGCGGAGTACATCCGCGCCATTGCCGAGTGGTGGGACGCGCCTGGGTGGTCGCGTGACGGGCCTGGGGGACTGATGGTCGACGAACCACGCTTGTTCCTGGGCCGCAAGCTCCCTGATGGCTGCGTTCTGTGGACCAAGGATCTCCGCCTGCTCTACCGGCGACCGTCCACTCGGAGCCAACACTCAGCTTAGCATTTTGAGTCATGTCATCCCTTGGTTGGCGGGTTCTGGGTAAGTTATGTGGAATGATGGTGGCCAGGGACGGAATCGAACCGCCGACGCCAGCCTTTTCAGGGCTGCGCTCTACCATCTGAGCTACCTGGCCACGCTCGTATCCGGAGTTCACAGGAGAGGCGGCGCTCAGGCCGCGACAGGTTAGCGTCCGGAATTCTTATTGTAACAATCTGCGCCCGCATCCCTCAAATCCATCCCAACAACAAGAACCGCAAACGGCGCCACGACGCTTCCGCGCGCCATCTGCGGTTCGGAAACAAATCCAGATTTCTTATTGCGTCGCCGCGCCGGCGTGCTCCTTCAGCCACGATGCGAGGTTCGGACCCTGCGTGTTGCGGATGCGCACGCACGTGTCCAGCCGCTCCAGTCCCTGCCGCAGCGCCCGTGGCCCGCCCGGATCGGGATGTTGCGCGAACCATTGCTGCACATCCTGCTTGGCTTGCTCGCTGCAAAAGGCGGCCGCCAGACCGCCGAATCCGAACCCCAGCGAGGCGCCAACCTTCTTCTGGATCTCCGCCCAGTGCGATTTGAAGTAGGCCCACGTCAGATCGCGCATCTCCGGACTGTCGAGCAGTCCTCCCACTCCGCGGAACATGTCCTGCGCCTTGATCTCCGGCGACATCATCATGTCCAGCGTCCGTTGCGCCAGTTCCGGCTGCGGAAAACGCGTGAGCGCTTCCATATACGTGTACAACTCCTGCGGCGTCTTGGCCTGCGACATGCGTTGCGCATACTCGTCATAGAGCTTCGCGTCGCCGTTCAGTGCGGCCAATTCCACCGCAAGTCCCCCGAGGTTGGGATCCACCGAAGCCGGGTCCTTCCTGTATTGCTGCGCCAGCTCGGATACATGGCGCAGGACCTCCGGGTCGCGGCCGTTGTAGCCGAGCGCGTAGATGATGGTGGCGCGCACGCTCTTGACGTCGTCGCTCTCGCCCGGCTTCGCCTTCCAGCCTATTTCATTGAGCATCGGCCGGAACTGATTTCGGACCCACGCGCGGAATGCGTCTCGGTCGGCGGGTTCCACCAGGTCATCCGACATGAACGCCACGCGCTCCGCGATCTGTTGCACCACTTGTCGCGTTTGGTCGCTGCGCATGCCCTGCGCGAGACTCAGGTATTGTGCAATCGAATGTTGCCCCGCGCGCGCCAGCGCCCACTCGTCATTGAGCAACGACACGCGCTCCTGCGGCGTCAACGCCTGCTCGGCAACCTCCGCCAGTTTGGACGTCAATGCCGGGCTGTATGCCGACCAGTAGTATCCGCGGCCACCCGCATTCACGAATGCCCAAGCCGAGCACCCATTCACTTTGAACGCCTGCTGCTTCTGCGTCATCAACTCGCAGTGCGCGTTTGCCCCTGCGGCTGTCTTGATGCACACGGGGATCTGCCATAACTCGGGGCTTCCCTGCTTCAGCAATTCCGGATCGTTGAAGAACCGCGTCTGCGAGAGTTCGACCGTAGTCTGGTTCCCCGCGCATTGCGCCTTCACGCTCAACATGGGCGCGCCCGCCTGCTCCACCCACGTCGGCATCACCTTGTCCACCGGCTTGCCGGAAGCCTTCGCCATCGCATTCCAGAAATCAGCAGCGCTGGTGTTACCGTAAGCATGTTGCTCAAGATAGGAATTCACGCCTTTGCGGAACGGTTCCTCGCCCAGCCAGCTTTCCAGCATGCGCAACACCGCCGCGGTTTTTCCATACGCGATGCCGTCGAACAACGTCCCGATCTGCGCTGGCGTATTGACTTCCTTCGCGGAGGCATGAATCGGCCGCGTGGATTTCAGCGCGTCAACCGAGAGCGGCCCCTGTGCCGGCCAGATGTTCCATTCCGGCTTCCACGCGGCCAGCGGCTTGTTCGTCATCCACGTCGCAAAGCCTTCGTTGAGCCAGACGTCGTCCCACCATTGCATGGTCACCAGGTCGCCGAACCACTGGTGCGCGATCTCGTGCGCGGTCACGGCCCCGATTCCCTTGAGCTGGCCGATGCTGGCGGTGCGGTCATCAGTCAGCAGCGCCTCCTCGCGATAGGTGATGTCGCCGGTATTCTCCATCGCGCCCGCGCCGAAATCGGGAAGCGCGACCAGATCGAGCTTCTGGAACGGATACTTGATCCCGTAGTACTGGTTGTAGAACTTCAGGATGTGCTCCGCCGATTCGAGCGCAAACTTGCCCAGCTCCTTCTTGTCAGGCGTGGCGCAGACGCGAACCGGGACCCCGTCGGCGCCGCCTTCCAGGCACTGGAAATCGCCTACTTCGAGCGCCACCAGGTAGGTGGACATTTTCGGAGTGGTGGCGAATTTCAGCGTGTGCTTGCCCTCGCCCGGACCCGGCGTATCGGCAACAATCTTGCTGTTGGAAATCGCTGTATCGCCTTTGTCCACCACCACGCTGAGGTCGAAAGTCGCCTTCATCGCCGGCTCGTCAAAGCACGGAAACGCCCGCCGCGCATCCGTGGCTTCGAACTGCGTGACGGCGTAATTGCGCCGCTTGGTCTTGCTCAGGTAAAAGCCTCTGAGACCATCGTTCAGTCTGCCGGTGAACTTGATGTGAATCGTCGCCGCACCCGCCGGCGCCGCGTTGCTCAGCGCCAGCGTCGCCATTTCCGACTTTTCATCGGTGGTCACCTTCGCCGTCTGCGTCGCCGAGCCCGAGCTGACGGTCACGTCTCCGAACTTGATCTCGGCCGCATTCAGCACGATGTTCGACGTCGGCTTCAGCACCCGGACCTCAATCGTCTCCTCGCCCTCGAACGTCGCGCTCTTCAGGTCCGGCGCCAGCGTGATCTGGTAATGGCTCGGAACCACGTCGCCGGGCAGTCTTTGCGCGTTTCCCACGCCCGCGATAAACAGCAACACCGCAACCGCACTAAGCAACCGCTTCATTTCGCCTCCAGGAAAGATCCATCTCAAAAGAGTGCTGTAAACAGGAATAGACGGCCCCGCCGCGCGGGCGTTAGCTGCTGCATGAATGTTTATACGATGTGCCCCGGTTAAAGTTCCCCGATGCACCCCTGCATCACCGTCATCCCACACAAGTTCGACCCGAACCAGTACGCGATCTCGCGATAATCCCGGACTCCGAACACCGCCAGGTCCGCATCTTTACCGGCCTCCACGCTTCCCTTGCAGTCCGCCAGGCGGAGTGCGTGCGCGCCATTGATGGTCGCCGCCGCAATCGCCTCGGCGGGTGTCATCTTCATGTGCGTGCACGCCAGCGAGAGCACGAATTGCATGTTGCTGGTTGGCGAACTGCCGGGGTTGTAATCCGTCGCCACCGCCACCGGCACGCCCGCATCAATCAGCTTTCGCGCCGGCGGGTAGCCGTCCGCACCGAGGAAATAATTCGCTCCCGGCACCAGTGTCGCCACCGTATCGCGCTTTGCCAGTTCTTTGATGTCGCTGTCCGACACATGATCCATGTGGTCGAGCGATGCCGGGTCAACCGTATTCACCAGCGACGGCAGAAACCCATCGGCGGGTGCTGACAACTGGCCGACGTGCGCGCGCGTGTCCAGCCCGTTCTCCAGCGCCGCTTTGAAAATCAAGGTGGCTTCCGTTTCCGTGAATGCGCCGCGCTCGATAAACACATCCACGAACCGTGCCAGCTTGCGCCGCGCCGCCCGGGGAATCATCTCCTCACAAACGGCGCGCACATATTCCTCGCGGCGGTCGAGATACTCACGCGGGACCACGTGCGCTCCCAGCAGCGTCGGCACCACCGTCCCCGGCCATTGCCGCGCCGCCGCGCGGATCGCTTCCAGCGACTTCATTTCCGCCGCGAAGCTCAGCCCGTACCCTGACTTCGCCTCCACCGTGGTGGTGCCCTGCGCTGCCATCTCCTTCAGCGCCGACAAGATCTTCTCCGCCAGCGCCGCCCGGCCCGATTTCCGCACGCCCTCCACGCTGGAGCGAATCCCGCCGCCGGCCTCGGCGATCTGCTCATAGGTCGCGCCGCCGATCCTTTTTTCAAAATCCACCAGCCGCGGCACCGCGAATGCCGGATGGGTGTGCGAATCCACGAATCCCGGCAGCACCACGCCCCCGCGGCAATCAATCTCTTCAACTTTTTTCTTGTGGGATTTCAGCCAGGAATCGCGCTGCGCATCGCGCCGCTTGCCGAGCGAAACAATTTTCCCGCCGTGGCACAGCACCGCCGCGTCTTCCATCAACCCAACTTCAGCCAGTTCGCGCCCGCGCCGCGGTCCCGGCGGCCCTTGCATTGTGAGAAGCTGGCCGATGTTGGTCAGCAGCAGCGCGGGCATCTATTCCATCGCCTTCGTGAACATGAAATCGTGATGCCACTCCGCTTGCGAGCCGCGCTGCCGCAGCGCCGTCGCCAGTTGCGCCCAGTGACGCATCCCGTGCAGCAGCGCGTGCACGAAACATTTCCTCTTGCTGGCCGACATCTGCCCCACCGACAGGGTTTTGAAGCTGATGGTTTTATTCCAGTCCGCGTCCGTCGCCCGCGCCATGAACTCGCGAAATTTCTGGCGCGCCGTCGCCCCGATGGCGAACAGTTCGTCCACCGACCTCTTCGGCAGCGCTTCGTTGGGCGTCTCCGGCTGCTCCAGCAACCGCTCTGCGTAGCGCAACTCGATCACGAAGACATGGAACAGCACGCCGCGAACGTCATGCTGCATCGCCAATTCCATCTTGATGTCCAGTGCCTCCGGATGCCTCCGAAACCAATTGTGCCACTGCCCGGTTTCCTGCTCGTCGTGGTTCAAAAGCTCGGCGTACGTGAGCGCCGCCGCCGCCGTTGCCGTGCCCACCTGTGCCGTCATAAGCCCTACTTCCCTTCTCCGCGCATCGGAATCCTGACGTCGTTGCGCTTCGCGAAATCAATCGCCTCTTGGTATCCGGCATCCACGTGCCGCGCCACGCCGATCCCCGGATCGTTGGTCAGCACGCGCTCGATCCGCTTCGCCATCGCATCGGTTCCGTCGGCGACGGTCACCTGGCCCGCGTGCTGCGAATACCCGATGCCCACGCCGCCGCCGTTGTGAATCGAAACCCAACTCGCGCCGCTCGCCGTGTTCAGCATCGCGTTCAGCAGCGGCCAATCGGCGACCGCGTCCGAGCCGTCCTTCATGCCCTCGGTCTCGCGGAACGGCGAGGCCACCGAGCCGGTGTCCAGATGGTCCCGCCCGATCACGATCGGCGCCTTGATCTTGCCTTTTTTCACCAGCTCATTCATCGCCAGCCCGAACTGCGCGCGCTCGCCGTAACCGAGCCAGCAGATCCGCGCCGGCAGCCCCTGGAACTTGATCCGCTTCCGCGCCAGGTTGATCCAGCGCGACAACATCCGGTTGTCGGGGAAAAGTTCCAGTACCAGGTCGTCCGTGACGTGAATGTCGCTGGCTTCTCCGCTCAGCGCCACCCAGCGGAACGGCCCGCGACCTTCGCAGAACAGCGGGCGTATGTACGCCGGCACGAATCCCGGAAAATCGTAGGCGTTCTTGACGCCTCGTTCAAAGGCAAACGTCCGGATGTTGTTGCCGTAGTCAAACGTCACCGCGCCCATCTTTTGCAGCGCCAGCATGCCTTCGACGTGCCGTGCGATCGAATCCAGCGACCGCTCCTGGTAGCCCTTCGGATCGCGCGCGCGCAACTCCGCCGCCTGCGCCACCGTCAGCCCCTGCGGAATATATCCGTTCAGCGGATCGTGCGCGCTTGTCTGGTCGGTCAGGATGTCGGGCACCACGCCGCGCGCCGCCAGCTCGGGAATGATGTCGGCGCAGTTCCCCACCAGCCCGACCGACACGTTCTCTTTCTTCCGCACCGCATTTTTCAGGATTCTGAGCGCCTCGTCGAGCGAGGTGACCATGAAGTCGCAGTACCCGGTCTTCAGCCGCTTCTTGATCCGCTCCGGATCGACATCAATCCCCAGGAACGCCGCACCGGTCATGGTGGCGGCTAGTGGCTGCGCACCGCCCATGCCGCCCATGCCCCCGGAAACGATCAGCTTCCCTTCCAACTCGCCGCCGAAACTCTTCTCACCCGCCGCCGCAAACGTCTCGAAGGTGCCCTGGATAATGCCCTGCGATCCGATATAAATCCATGAACCCGCCGTCATCTGGCCGTACATCATCAGGCCGGCGCGCTCCAACTCGCGAAATTTTTCCCAGTTCGACCAGTGTCCCACCAGGTTGGAATTCGCGATCAGCACCCGCGGCGCGTACTCGTGCGTCTTGAACACGCCCACCGGCTTGCCCGACTGCACCAGCAGCGTCTCGTCGTTCTCCAGCGACTTCAGCGCGCGCACGATCGCATGAAAGCACTCCCAACTCCGCGCCGCCCGCCCCGTGCCGCCGTACACCACCAGGTCGCGCGGGCGCTCGCCGACCTCCTCATCGAGGTTGTTCATCAGCATGCGCATCGCGGCTTCCTGCTGCCAGCCCTTGCAGGAAATTTGCGTTCCGCGCGGCGCCTTCACCGGAACATACGTGCTCTGCGTGATTTCTGTTTCCACCGGCATAACGGGAGAATGGTAGTCCTGCGCGTTAGGAGGTTCAACTGGGACGGGTCGGGTAGCGTGTGACAGCGCGTGTCATTCAAAGATTTGTGATTGAGTGATTGAGTGATTTCTCGTCCAGCAGCAATCCTCTTCCAATCACTAAATCACAAATCACCAAATGGAAAACCTGAACCCGAAAATCAGCAGCTCACCACGTGTTATACGCCGTCCCGTCGGTGCCCATCCGGTTCGATCCGCTGTGCACGTCGGTGATTCCGGGCTGGTTCTGGTCGACGCTGAGCAGCATATCTTCCTGCGCCACCTGCCAAGTGGTGCGCGAATCGGTGAACGGGTCCTTCGGGATCTCGCGCAAATAGCCTTCATGCAGCAGGTCTTCCAGGGATTGCGGCGCTTTCGACTTGTCCATCGTGTACTGGTCAATCGCCGAGCGCATGGCGAACAGGTCTTGCCGCAGCACCGCTTCCTTGGCGCGCAGGATGGACTGGTTATAGATCGGGACGGCTATCGAGATCAGGATCAGGATGATGCTGATCACCACCATCAGCTCGATGATGGTAAAGCCGCGTGATTTCTGCCGGGACTTCATCAATTGCAGATTACCAATTGCAAATTACCAATCGGCATACTTGGTCCCATCCAGCCCCGTGCCGGTTGACTGCGTAAACACGTCAAACACATTGTCGCCGCACCACGACGTCGAATCCGGATCGTCCTTCATGCAGCGCTTGCCCCATTCGTCCTTGCCGGTCATGGGATCGATCGGAATCTTGCGCAGGAACCGGACCTTTTTCCCAGCCACGTCCACGCCTTTCACCAGGGTGTCCAAATCCGGCGGATAGCCTTCGGTTCCCAGCTTGATCTGAAACGCGCCCCGATCGGCCGCATCTTTGTAGCGGTCGATGGCGTCCCGCATCTCCCACAGCGCCCGGCGCAAATCGCGCTCCTTGTCGCGCCGGATTCGCACCCGCGCAATCGGGATTGCCGCGCCCGTCAGGATCGCCAGGATGGTGATCGCGACAATCAGTTCCACCAGGGTCAGCCCGCGCTGGCCACCCCACCGCCCGGCACGCGGCGTTACGTTCTGTTCGGGAATATGCAAAAGGTACAACTCTCGGGGAATGTTTTCTGGTCCGGATATTTTAAAGGAGAGCGGCGGCCCGCGACCTGCGCAGATCACCCGATCACCCGATCGCCGGATCACCCGATCTACTTCACCGTCACCATCGCCTGGCCGGGCGTCACCGGCACCGGCTGCATGGCAGGATCGCGCGCGCCGGCCTTGGTGATGCTCAGCGTGGATTGTCCCGGCGCCTTGGCCATGAAGGTCAAGGTAAACACCGCGCCCTGTCCCGACACCCCTCCCGATCCCGGCGGCCGGGTTGCCGAAATCTGCTCCAGGCCGGGTGCGTCCTCGCGGTGCACAATCACCACCGGCTGCCCGTCGCGCGACAGGAAATTCCCGTTCGACACATTAATCAATTGCAACGACCGCGGATCGTAGCTGACCTGCACCGGGACCGAATAGAGGTTTTGCGCGCCGCTCACGGTCACATTCACCGCGAACGTGGTACCCACCGCCTGGTTCAACTGCGGCGGATCGAAGCTCATGATCGCCGCTCCGGTTGTGCCCTGGGACGGCTGCGCCGGAGGACCTTGCGGAGCTTGCGCTGGTGGCGGAGTCGTGGCTGCTCCGGGCGCCTGTGCCGGAGGTGGCGCCGGTGCCGGCGCCGGCCGCGGTGCGGCCGCCGAGCCGCCATTTCCGCTCGGAGAAGGCGCGGGCGACTTGCGCCGCAGTTCAATTGCGTTCGCCGTGCCCACGTCAATCGGCCTCAGGTTCACGTCGGTGACGTCCTGCGCGCGGACGATGTGCGGCACCAGCACGAACACGATTTCGTTCGTCCGGGTCTCCGTGTTCTGCGCGGAGAACAGGTATTTCAGCAGCGGCACCTGCGAGAGAAACGGGTAGCCGCTGACGCTCTTCAGCACGTCTTCTTCCAGCATTCCGCCCATCAGGCTGGGCTCGCCGTCTTTGAGCCGGATGGTGTGCTCCACCCGCCGCTGCCCGATCACCGGCTGGTCGATGCCGCCGATGCTGACGTGGGAACTCACCGATGAAACTTCCATGGTGAGCTTCAGCGTGACCTCGCGTCCCGCGTGCACCGTCGGCTGCACGTCAATGTTCACGCCCACGTCAATGTACTGGAATTGCGTGTTGACCAGCGGGTTGATGCCCACGCCGCCGATGCCCGGCTGGAACGAACCGGTCGCCACCGGCACGCGGTCGCCGATCTTCAGGGAGGCCTTCTGCCCGTCGAGCGCGCGAATCTGCGGATTCTGGATGATTTTAGTATCGCTGTCGGTAAACAAGAAATTCGCCGTCGCGCCCGGGATGGTGACCAGGAAATCATTGGACGTCAGGTTGGCCAGCTTGTTCAGCGTAAGCGCATTATTCGACGTCGTCGGCGTCGTCGTACCCGTTGTTGTACCCGTTGTCGTGGTCGTGCTTGTCGACGCATTCGGCTGCAGTTGGATTGACGCCGTCGTCGGCGGCGACACCCCCAGGTTGCGTAGCTTGTCGCGGCTCACCTGCATGACCGCGATGTCGATCAGCACCTCGGGCCGCGCCTTGTCCAGATCGTTCACCAGCTTTTCCGCCAGCGCCACCTGGTCGGGCGTGCCGCGGATCACGATCGCGTTCTGCGATGCCAGCGAGATCACGCGCGTGATCTCCACCACCGTGCGCAGCGTATTCACGATGTCCTGCATTTCCGTGGTCTGCGCCAGGTTGGACAGGTAGAACGTCTTCACCACGTTCTGCTCGATCTCGGTCCGCTTCGCCTTGGTGTCGGCGGCCACGAAAACCGTGTTCGGCGTCACCGCCCGCCAAAATGTCTTGGACTGCAGCGCCACGATCTCCAGCGCCTGGTTCAGCGAAACGTTATTCAGGTCGATGGTAATTTTCCGCGAGACATAATCCGGATCGAACAGCACGTTGATCCCGGCCAGTTTTCCGATGGCGGTATATACGATCTTGGTGTCGTCGGTCATGCGCATGGTGATGGGGACGTTGGAGATCGTCTTCAGTTCCGCCGGTCCCTCCGCCTCCGCCGCCATGCGGCCCAGGTCCGTCACCCGCGACGGCGGTCCCGGCGGCGGCGGCGCGTGCTCGAGCATCTCGCGCGTGCGCCGGATCTCCTGCTGCGCAATAGCCGAGGAGGGATCGATCTGCGCCGCCCGCAGGAACTCGGCCAGCGCCTGCTGTAAATCCCCGCTGTCCCGGAGTTGCTGCCCGCGGTGCACGTGCGCCGCCCCGGCTTCGAAGCGCGCGCGCTCGAACGCCGTCCGATAGCGCAACTCCTTGGGCTTCAGGTCGTAGGCCTGCCTGAAGAACTCGTAGGCCTGTTCCCAATGCTGGCGCGCCTCAGCATCGCGTCCTTTGTCATAGAAACTCTTGGCTTTATCGGCAGCGGCGGGGAGCGCGAGGGTCAGCACCAGCAATCCTGCGGCGGCGATGCGCCGGAAGCGTGCGCCCACCCTCCATGCCAGCCGGAGGCTTTGTGGCTGAAGCAGATGCATGAGAACGCAAATTATAGCATCCGCCTTGCGTCGCGCCGCGCTGGAATGGCGGGGCACCTGGGATGCTAACGCCGTGCTAGCATAAAAGTTTCGTGCTGGAGGTTGTGCGATTCTCATGGCGCGGCAGGCGACCCATCAGACCCGGCCCAATCCGGAAAAAAGTCCGCGCCGCGAGCCCGTGGCCGCCGGCCAGCGCGACGCCACCGTCAACCGCGCCGCCGCTCATAACTACTTCCTTTCCGATAAGTTCGAGGCTGGCATCGTCCTCACCGGGACCGAAGTCAAATCCGTCCGCGCCGGGCGGGCCAATCTGAAGGATGCCTATGGCCTGGTGAAGGATGGCGAGCTGTGGTTGTTGAATGCTCATATCGGCCACTACGAACACGGTAATATCTTTAATCACGAGCCCTTGCGCACCCGTAAGTTGCTGGTCCATGCCGCGGAGTTGCGCAAGCTGATCGGGAAAACCCAGCAAAAGGGCATGACCCTGATTCCGACGCGCATGTACTTCAAGAGCGGCCGCATCAAGGTGGAAGTGGCGCTCGCCAAGGGCAAACAGCTCTGGGACAAGCGCGAAACCGAGCGCCGCCGCACCGCCGACCGTGAAGCCCGCGAGGCCATCGCCCGCTCTAGAAAGACCTAACCGCATTGCCGATTTTCGATTGCCGATTTCATCGGGCTTCCGCGCCAATCGCCAATCGACAATCGACAATCAACAATGATTTTCAAGTAACAAGGATCAAGAATGAATACGAACCTCTCTTTCTCCTCTCCCGCGCAGCTTGAAACCGAATGTCTTGTCCTGCCCGTCCTCGACCACGGCGACAAGGACAAGCCCGACGCCCGCGTCGCCTCGGCTGACAAGGCGCTCCAGGATGCCGCTGCCGAGTTCATCTCCACCGGCGAGGCCACCGGCAAGATCTTCGAAACCGTGATGCTCCACCGTCCCAGCGGCCTGAAGGCCAAGCGCCTGCTGCTCGTCGGCGGCGGCAAAGCGAAAACTTTTTCCGCGTTCGAATTGCGCAAGCTCGCCGGCGCCGCCGCCCGCTTTCTCAAGCCGAAGTCCATCCGCAGCTTCGCCTTCGTCCTGCCGGAGCTTCGGGCCCGCCCTTCCGCCGAAGGCGGAGGGTGGGATCAGGCCGATGCCGTCAAGGCGGTGGTCGAAGGCGCCTTCGTCGGCGACTTTGATCCTGACAAATACCGCAGCGACCGCAAGGACCAGCGCATTGACGACCTCACCGTGGTTGTCTCCGGACAAGACGAGGTGAACTTGCGCGCCGCCCTGGAGCAAGGCCGGGTCATGGGCGAGTCCCAGAACTTCACCCGCGAACTGGTCAACGAGCCCGGCAATCGCATGACGCCCACCATGATGGCCGAGCATGCGCGCCGCATGGTCGAATCCCTCAACGTGGCCGCGCTCAAGATCGAAACCTACGGCGCCGACAAAATCAAAGAGCTGAAGATGGGCGCCTTCTGGAGCGTCGCGCAAGGCTCCGACGAACCGCCTGCACTTATCGTAGTGCGATATGAACCCCAGGACGCGCCCGCCACCCCCGTCATCGGGCTGGTCGGCAAGGGCATTACCTTCGACACCGGCGGCATCTCCATCAAGCCCGCCGATGGCATGGAAAAAATGAAGTACGACATGGCCGGCGGCGCTGCCATGCTGGGCGCGATGCGCGCTATCGCGCTGCTGAAGCCAAAGGTGCGCGTCATCGCCGTCGTCTGCGCCTCGGAAAACATGCCTTCCGGCAAAGCGCAAAAACCCGGCGACGTGCAGATCGCCATGTCCGGCAAGTCCATCGAGATCATCAACACCGATGCCGAAGGCCGCCTGGTGCTCGCCGACGGCCTCTACTACGCGCGCCAGCTCGGCGCCACCCACCTGGTGGACGCCGCCACCCTCACCGGCGCCTGCGTGGTCGCGCTCGGCTACATCAACGCCGGCGTCTTCACCAACGACGAAGCCATGTGGGAGCGCTTTCGCGGCGCACTGCAGCGTTCCGGCGAAAAAATGTGGCGGCTGCCGGTGGACGCTGAATATCAGGAACTCATCAAATCGAACATCGCCGACATCAAGAACACCGGCGGGCGCTGGGGCGGCGCGATTTCGGCAGCCATGTTCCTCAAGGAATTCGTGGACGACACGCCGTGGATGCACCTCGACATCGCCGGCACTGCGTGGGAAGAGGAGAACAAGGCCTGGATCGCCAAGGGCCCTTCGGGAATCGCGGTGCGCTCGCTGGTGGAGTTCGTGCGCGACTTCGCCGAGGGAGCGCGCTAGGCCGGCTCAGACGAATTACCACGCTACTTGTTATACTCCCGCGGAGGTCCCAGGCAACTCCGGGAGCGCCGCGCCATTCTGAATACAACAGTTTTAAGTATCCCGGAAAGGAGTTCGCATGGATCACCGTCACTCGTCGGGACTCAATCGGCGGAGCTTGCTTAAGCTCGGCATCGCCTCAGCGGCAGCCGCTTCCGTATCCGGCGTCCTGCTGCAGGCACAGTCCACACCTGAAAGTTGCGCGCCGCCAATCCCTCAGAACCATGGGGTGTCGAACGGCGGCTCGTGTCCCTACCCGATTCCGTGGCTCGACAAAAACGGTAATCACAACCAGATCCCGATGCCAAATGTCGAGCTGTCGAACATCTTCCACTTCAGTGGCAAGCTGGCGCGTTGCAACGGCTTTCACGGCATGGGCACCGACAATCAGGGCAACCGCCTCGCCTGGGGCAATCCCACCACCGATTACAGCTACATGGCCGGCGAGTACTGGGCGGCGCGCAAAGCCCAGCCGGGCATCTTCACTCACACCTGACTCACCGTCTTCAAGGGACCGGCGGTCCCTGCCAACCAGTTCCACGATTTTCATCCGCCCATTTCCCCGGAAGGACTCTACTGGGTAACACCGGTTCCCGCCAGCGGGCTCGTTTTCAGCCCGGACGGCAAAACCGCCACCCTACAGATGACCAACGTCGCTATTATCGATCAGCCGCGCTGGCCGGCCATGGACGCCGAAACCACGCCTGCTTTCATGGACTTCAAGCTGGTGTTTAAAGCGATGGATGAACCAGTCAGCTACCACGACCCGCTGCGCCAGTTCCGCTTCGACGGACACAAGGCGATCGCGCAGTTGGAAGCCACCATGCGGGTGCCTTCGACCGGGTTCACGTTCAAGACTGATCCGCTGGAAACCTCGACGTGCGATTTTGCGGTGATGGGCACCGAAGTCAACGGCAAGTACTACCAACCGAAGCCCTGATTGTGGTTTGAGATTCAAAGTCTGGTAGGCCCCGGCGCCCTCGCCGGGGCTGCCGTTTCATACACGAGAATTTCAACTGCCGCGGGCGCCCTCGCCCGCGGCTGTTGTTGGGGCGCGCTCGCCCTCGAGCGGCGAGCTCGCGCAGCGAGCGACAGAACGTAGCCCCCGGCGCAAGCCGGGGGTCAGCTTCCATTTCGGTCACAAGCCCGCTTCAGCGGGCGACAGAATCGATCAACTCGAACACCGGATACTCCTGCGCGATCGCGCCGAACGCTTCCGCCGCCGACCCTGCTGCGACAGGAAAATAGCGCTGCACCGTCGTTCTGAAGGAATCCAGGTAGGCTTTCAGAATTTCCGGTTTCTCGGCGTCGGTCAGCGGACGAATTTGAAATGTCCGCCGGAAGCTGCCTCTCTTCAGCGTGACCTCGCCCGCGGCTTCGGCGTTGCGCACCCACTGCGTGCGCCCGCGCGGCGCCACCAGGAATCGCTTGCCGCGCAGTTCGAGAAGATCAATGGGCGTGGAATAAACCTTCCCGCTCTTGCGCCCGCGCACCTGCACCAGATAGTTGTGCCGCATGCCCAAGCCGAGTCCGACCAGCACGCCGAACATGCGATTGAAGAAGGCTTCGAAGGCGGTGGCTTTGCGATAAGCAGGTTCTGGCGCCATCGGTCACCTCAGAACTTTCTCTTTTGCCTCTGCCAATCTCCAGAATTCGCCGGCCAGGCCGATGCTCGCAAACGCGGCCTGCGCTTCCGGCACGGTTTTCGGACGCCAGTCGGGGCTGAGCCGGTTGCCGTACCATTCCTGGGCGAGCCTCCATCCCTGCGGCAGCGTGAGCGTCCCGCCGCGCGGCTGCTTCCACTGCGCGCACCAGCGCTCCACATGCTGTTCCGACCGGAACAGAAGCATGGTCTTTCAGGTGAAAACGATGTCGTCGTACCAGTGGCAGGCGGGAACGGCGATGTGGATCATGCCCGCCGGCGCGCGCAGCTTCCCGTTGCTGATCTCCAGCAACATGCGGTGATTGCAGCATCCGCAGGCGGCTTCGATGCGGGCGTTGCGCCCCAGCATGGCGGGAATGCCGAGTGCGTCCCAGATGCAGTTGCCCCACCATCGGCGATTGCCGGCCTGCACTGGAAAAGCGGTGGGCACGGCGGAAAAGGGAGCGGCGCGCCAGAGTTCGCCATTTTCCTGGAGACAGAATGCATGGGTTTGGACCAGGCGTCGCAGTCCGGCGCGGATGGTGCGGGTTGATGCGCATAGCGCGGCAGCCATTTCGGCGACTGTGGGCGCGCGTCCGCGGTCAATGAAGTGGCGAAGGATGTAGAGGCGCAGCGCGCTGTCGGAGGCGGCGGACTGTTGAGTGCGAGGCAAGCTGTCTGTCCGACTTAAGTAGATGGCGTTCAGGGGAGGAGCGGTTTCATATTTGATTTCGTGTCCCTGCTTTGCTCGCATCATGCCTGCGTGGGATACTCCCCGCATGACTCTTGAGGAGTGCCGTCAGTTCTACGCCGACGAGGTCCGTTTCGCCGCCAACCTCTCCACTCCCGGCCTTGCCGACGCCTTTGCCCGTGTGCGCCGCGAGCAGTTCCTCGGCCCGGGACCGTGGCAGATCGCGTCCGCCGACGTGCGCGGAATGTCGGCCGCGACCGGCATCCAGATGTCGTATACGCCCATTGATGACCCGCGCCACCTTTATCACAACGTGGTAGTCGTGCTCGACAAAGACCGCGACATCAATAACGGCCAGCCCAGCGCTCTGGGCCGCTGGATTGACGCCCTCCAACTGCAGCCCGGCGACCGCGCCTATCACCTCGGCTGCGGTGTCGGCTACTACACTGCGATTATGGCGGAAGTGGTGGGAGCGGGCGGGAGCGTGGTGGGCTGCGAGGTGCGACCCGACCTGGCGTTGTGGCAGGCAAAGCCGGTGGTTGGGGCATGGCAGGCACATAGGCCGCTACAGGCGGAACCGAGTCCGGAATCTGAACGTAGGGAGCCAGCAATGAGGGAACAACACAGGTTGCCGGTAAGATCCGCAACCGTCGTGAGTCACCGTAGAACCTCCCCTTGAACTGCCTTTAACTTTGGCACTAAGTAAGGCAACTCCCTTTTCACAGCTTGGGTTATTTCGGAGATCTCCGGGCTACCGATGCTTGGACTCAGGCCGGACGCAACAATCCCACGCCAACGTTCGATCTGCCCATAGATTTCTTTAAGCTCATTCCTGATCCCGAGATCCAAGAAGGACAGTTCATTGCGCTCTTGTTTCCAGCAGTCGATTGAAGGCGGCAAGTAGACCCTGTTTCCCGGAGGGCCGCTGTAGAAGCTCTGAGCGGTTCGGAGGTTCCCCTCAAGCTCGGAGATGAGATCTGCAAGCAGCTTCGCCTTCTTGGTACGCGCATCACCTCCAAGGGCTGCGATTCGGCTGGTCAGACTTGAGTTCTCATTCTTTAGGCGAATCACCTCAGCGCTCTCGTGCTCAGCGTTTTCCCTCTTCAGGCGCTCGATTTCATCCGCTTGCCCACGAAACACATCAAACAAGCCCCACATGAATGCGGCAGCGAAGAACACAACTGGGAGCCAGCGTGGAACTGCAAAACCGGCTAGGTAGCTCGAAACGTATGTGGCAGCCGTCGAGCCAAGGCCCAGCAGAAATAAGGACTTCGACAGCCAGTGACGAAAGAGGGCTGACAGGAACGGTGCAACTTGTTGGAACGGACCAATTCTTTGCATTTTCAGCCTGACTTGAGCGGAGTCAGTTTATACTTATAAACTCTATTTTCCCGACCGACATCTCGCTGATTTCGTCTTAGAGGAGCGTGATGTTATGCAGCTATCATTGCCCCCATTTGGATGGGACCTGGCGAAGGAAGCCGCTAAGTACTTGGTTGTGGCCGCAGCGGGGTGGGTTTTAAACTCGGGGAAAAGATGGTGGGGCACTCGCCCCGCGCGCGCATTCTGGCACCCCTTCATTTCCGACGACCTTCGTCTTGTGGTCGGGCATTTTGAACAGTTCCGACTCTTCGAACGTTCCGGCGTTATCGGAGTCGGAGACGCGATCGCTCTCGGCGAACTCCAGCGTTACCTAGCTCAGATCGGAGCCCGCGACCCAAAGGTCGTCTACGATAATCGACTTGAGGGTGATGACTTGAAGCACACGATAATAGCGCTTGGGGGACCTGATGCGAACGAAGTGACCCGTGGCGCGGTAAAGCAGATCGATTCGAAATTGCGATTTGGGGATCCCGAGGTAGATAAAAATGCAATTGTTATTCGAGACACAACAAGCGACCCCCCTCGCCTTTATAATCCCGACCCACTTGACCGCGACGGCGCGGGAACCGACTTTGGCCTAATCCTGCGTGCGCCCAACCCCTATGCCCCCGAAAAGGAAATGATGATCATCGCCGGTTCGTTCGGCCACGGAACATGGGCTGCCACACGGTACGTTATCTCACCGGCGTTCCTTGCGCTACGAGAGGCGAAGGCACAAGGCCCACTTGAGTGCCTTGTCAAGACGGAGGTTGTGCGTGACACGCCTCAGGCAATCCATCTGATAGTTGCACGGAGTATTCGGTGCGGCGCGATCCGCATGAACCGGCCAACACCGCCTGCTGCACGCACCTGAGGTGTGCATCAGTAGCGCCGATCTCGCTCCAGTTCAGGTTCCGGCGTAGGCGTGAGGCCGCCTACTTCGCCTGATACACCGTCTTCCCGCCCACCACCGTGCGCAGCACCTTGGTCTGCAGTATTTCCGCGGGCGCAACCTTGGTGATGTCGCGGTCGAGCACGACGAAGTCGGCCAGAAAGCCCGGCGCGAGCCTTCCCTTCTCCTTCTCGGCGAATTCGGCGTAGGCGGCGCCGGTGGTGTAGGCGGCGATGGCCTGGTCGATCGAAATCTTCTGCTCCGGCACGTACTCTTTCGTGCCCGCTTCGTTTTTGCGCGTGACCGCCGCGTACAACCCGCGGAAGGGTGTGATCGGCTCCACCGGATAGTCGGTGCCGAACGCCAGCACCACGCTGTTCTTCAGAAATTCATTCCAGGCATAGGAATATTTCGCGCGCTCCTCTCCGATGCGCGTGATCGCCCAATTCATGTCCGTCAACAAATGGTTGGGCTGCATGGAGGCGATGACCTGCAACTGGCGGAAGCGCGCGAAGTCGGCGGGCGCGACCACCTGCGCGTGCTCGATGCGGAAGCGGAACTTTCCTGGCTGGCGCAGTTGCGGCGCTCTGGGATTTTTTCCCTCGACGTAACGTTCGGCCGTCGCGAATGCCTCCAGCGCCATGGCGACGCCGCGGTCACCGATCGCGTGGAAGCCCATCTGAAAGCCGGCAGCGGCGCGCTCCGCGGCCATCTGGTCGAGCTTCGCCTGCTCGGACTGCGGCAGGCCGGAATTTTTCGGCTCGTCGGTGTAAGGCGCGAGCATGGCCGCCGTGTGCGAGCCGATCGAGCCATCCATGAAGCCCTTGAGCATCCCGCTGTGCAGCATCGGGTCCTGCGGCGCATGGAACACGCGGCGCTTCTCCAGCACGTTTACCGGCTGCGGAAACGGCAGCCACTCGGTGATGCGCAGCGTCAGCTTGCCCTCTTTTTCCAGTTCGGCATAGGCCAAGAAGTCATCCCACTGCGAATTGTCCTGCGCCGAGGTGAGCCCGTACCGCGCCGCCTCCCGCATCGCAAGTTCGGCGCCTCGCCGGCGTTGCGCCTTCGTGGGCGGCGGAACTTTCTTGCGCACCAGATCCTGTGCGGTCTCGCGCAGACCGCCCGCCGGCTCGCCATCCGCTTCGCGATCAATGCGGCCTCCCGGCGGATCGGGAGTTTGCTTCGTGACACCGGCAACGCGCAGCGCCGCCGTGTTCGCCACCAGCATGTGCCCGTCGGTCCGGATAAAGAGCGCGGGATGATCGCCGGTGATCGCGTCCAAATCCTGCCGCGTGGGAATTTTCTGCACCGGCCACTTGGTGTCGTCCCAGCCGCGTCCCAGGATCCATTCGCCGGGCGCGGCAGTCTTCGCGCGCTCGGCAATGCGCGCCTTCATCTCATCAAACGATTTCGTGTTCGACAGCTCGACATTCAGCATCTCGAAGCCGCCGTTGGCCAGGTGCAGGTGCGCGTCGTTGAAGCCGGGCATGACGAAGCGCCCGCCCAGGTCCACCACCAGCGTGTGCGGGCCTGTGATTTTGCGAATTTCATCGCTGGCGCCGACCGCCATGATGCGCCCGTTGCGCACCGCCATTGCCTGCGCGCGCGGATAGACCTTGGCGGGCGCGCCGCCGAAACCCTCCTCCGCGCCGGTGTAAATGTCGCCATGGATGAAAATCTGGTCGGGGCGTTCGAGCTTGGTGAGTTGCGCGTGCAGGTTCATGGCGGAAAGAAGCAATAGCGCGGCGACAATTTTCATTCCTGGACTCCGGCCACGGCGAGCACGGTGAGCAGGATCCGCCGCAATCCGAGGTCGCGCCCGGTGGGGTCGTACCACTCGTGCAGCGTGTGCGCGCCGCCGCCTGCGCCGCCGGTGCCGATAGCCAGGGCATCGCGTCCCTGCGAGAGCGGGATGTTGGCGTCGGTGGAGGCGCGTTGCAGGCGGGCGTTGTTGTCGAGCAGCAAGTCCACGGCCTGGATGATAGCGAGCATGCGGCTGTCGGCGCTCAGGCGTGCGGCAGGACGGCTGCCGATCAACTTGATGTCGGCGGCCAGTCCGCTCTGCGAGCGCCCGCCAAACGAGGTGCGCCCATCCTGTGCCACAGCGCGCTCGATCGCGTCGCGCAGCGCGCGCTCCATCCGCTCCACCTGCTCGCCCGCGGCGGAGCGGATGTCCACCTTGATGGCCGCCGACTCCGGAATCGAATTCACCGAAGTGCCGCCGGTAATCACGCCGACATTGAAGGTGGTCTTCGGGGAAGCGGGAACTGGCGTGCGCGCGAACAGGTCAATGGCGCGCGCCAGCACGACAATCGGATTGGCAGTCCCGAAATCGCTCCAGGAATGGCCGCCGGGGCCGAAGATCGTCACCAGGAACCGCTTGCTGCCCAGCGCTTCGGTGACAATGGTATCGGTGCCGGCGCCGTCGAGCACGATGGTGGCCTCGATGGCATCGCGCCAGCGCGGCTCGGCGAAGATGTAGCGCATGCCGCGCACGTCGCCTTCGCCCTCTTCGCCGACATTGCCGACGAACACCAGCGACCACTCCGTATGGATGTCGGCGTGGCCCATCGCCCCGGCCAGCGCCAGCAGCGCCGTGATGCCGGCGCCGTTGTCGGAAATCCCAGGCCCGTAGAGGCGATTGCCTTCGCGCCGGACGTTGACCCCGGTTCCGGCGGGAAACACGGTATCAATGTGCGCGCTGATCGCCAGGTACTTGGGCTCACTCTCCGCGGCCAAGCCGGGGCGGATGCCGATGACGTTGCCAATGCCGTCAATGTGCACGTCGCTGAGGCCGAGCTCGCGGAAACGCGCTGCCAGCCACTCGGCGCGCGCCGTCTCCCCAAACGGGGGCGCGGCGATGCGCGTCACCTCCATCTGACGCTCCAGCAGGTGCTGCTCGTGCGCCAGGAACCAGGCCGCGGCGGCTTCCACCGGAGCCAGCGCCGCGATGCGCGCGACTTGTTGCGCGGCGGCGTTTTGCGCCGGCGGCCGGGACTCCGCGGCTGAAGGGATGTTAGGCATGGGCAAAAACTGGATATTACCTTAAACGCGCGGAATCAGATTTGCACTTGGTTTTGCGTTTCGAGTTTCACGTTTCACGTTGTCAAGACCTCTCCTTCCAACAAAGATCACCGCAACGTGAAACTTGAAACGTGAAACCCTGTCTGTTCACATGGCCCTAACGCGTCGTTGGCGCCGACGATTGGCAGCACTCCAGGATTTCGTTCTCGGTCAGCATGCGCTCCGACGTCTTGGCACGCTGTAGGATGCGCTCGACCACGCCGTCGGTGGGCTCCAGGCCGTGGCGCTCCAGCCAGAAAACGATATTGGATTTGCCGCTCATGGGCCCGATCTCGATGATCTGCTCCAGCCCGAAGTAATGCGCGGGCACGCCGGAATAGACGTTGTTGGCCAGCTCGATGTCGTTTTTCTTGTACGCCTTGATCACCGCCGCGGCGTGCACCCCGGTGCCGGTGCGGTAGGCGTCGTCGCCCACCACCGGGTAGTTGCGCGGGATGGGCAATCCGGTGGCGCGCGCGATGGCGACGCAATAGTCTTTCAACTTCGAGAGGTCCTGGTCCTTCCACGGCGTGATGCCCATCAGCTTGAGGTTGACCAGCATCTGGTCCATCTGGGTATTGCCGACGCGCTCGCCGATGCCCAGCCCGCAGGCATGCACGCAGTGCACGCCGCCCATCAGCGCGGCCAGCGAATTGGCCAGCGCCATGCCGCGATCGCAGTGCCCGTGCCAATCCACGCGGATCATCATCCCCGACGGGACCACCACTTCCTTGATGATGTAGCGCACCAGGTGGAGCGCGCCCATGGGCGTGGCGTGCCCGCAGGTGTCGCAGATGACGATGGCGCGCGCTCCGCAGTTGATGGCCGCCGTGTACAGCTTCTTCACCGTCTCGGGGTCACACCGGGTGGTGTCCTCGGTCACGTACATGACGGGCAAGCCCAGCGACACCGCGTATTTCACCGCTTTTTCCGTGGTCTTGAGCAGGAAGTCGTCCGTCCAGCCCTCGGTGTAGCGGCGGATGGGGCTGGAGCCGATAAAGGTGGCGGCCTCGATCTCCAGGCCGGTCTTCTGCGTAATCTCGGCGATGGGGCGGATGTCGTTCTCGTGCGTGCGCGCCGCGCAGTTCGCCTTGATCTTCATCTTGTGGTGGATGATCTCGCGCGCCAGCGCCGTGGCGTGCTCCACCGCGCGCGGTCCGGCGCCGGGCAGCCCGATGTCGAGCGAGTTGATGCCGAGCGTCTCCATCAGGTGGAGGATTTCGATTTTTTCCGGAACCGAGGGATCGCGCACCGAGGGCGATTGCAGGCCGTCGCGCAGCGACTCATCGTTGAGCAGCACCGGGCCGCCGGGCTTGGAGTCCGGCCCGGGCATGTTGTTCCAGTCGTAAATCAGGTCAGAACAGTTCACGCTCATGAGCTTGGATGCGCGGTGCCACCCCACAAGCAACGACGTGCCAAATCCCCACAGCTATTCGCTAAAAGCTAAGAGCTAAGAGCTCTCCCTACTTGGTATCCTTCGGCGGCAGGGTTAACCCGAACGTCGAAATCTGGCCGCGGCCGGCGACATTGAGGCCGCTCGGGTCCTGCGGATTGGGCAGGTAGAGCGTGCGGCAATGTTCGCAGCGGTAAATCTCGGCATCGGGGCCCAGAGCCTGCTCCACATCGCCGCAGGCTTTTTCCAGCACGTCGCTGGCGTAGAACCAGCGCTTCAGGTGTCCGCCGCACAGCTTGTTTTTCTCGTCCTTCTGGTTGCAGGCACGCTGCCCGGGCTTCTTCACTTTGATTTTGTGTTTGGCAAGCTGGGGAAGGTTTCCCGCTTGCACCGGTTCTGGTTTCATACCCGTAGTCGCCAAGGACGATGACCTCGTGGCCTGCCGCAGATTATCGATGAAAACACGCTATTTTACTGGATAACTCAGCGGAGAAGGAAGATTGTTGTAGTTACTGCGGTCACACCAGCGGTTCATCGTCGTCGGTGCCCGGTAGTCCGAAATCCGGTATTCCCGTCCGAACTGCCGATTACGGACTACAGACTACCGAAAAAAGCATGCACGTGCCCTCGAGACATGACAAACGCCTGGTGCGCGCCATCGGGCGCTGGAGCCTGGCGGCGCTGATGTTCAACACCATCATCGGCGCCAGCGTATTTGGCATCCCATCCCTGCTGGCGGCGCGCCTGGGAGCGCTGAGTGTGCCGGGGTACCTGATCGCCGCCGCGGGCGTGGCCGTCATCGCCGCGTGTCTGGCGGAGGTCGCTTCGCAATTCCGCGAAGCCGGCGGGCCTTATCTTTACGCCCGCACCGCCTTTGGGCCGTTCGTTGCCATCCAGATCGGCTGGATGATGTGGCTGTCGCGTATCACCGCGACCTCCGCGGTTGCCAACCTGTTCATCTCCTACGGCGCGCAGTTTTTCCCCCAGGTCGAGGCTCCGCTGGCGCGCGCGCTCGTTCTGGCGGTGCTGATCGCATTGCTGGCCGCCGTGAACTACCGCGGGGTCAGCGGCGGCACGGCGGTGAGCAACATATTCACCGTCGCGAAACTCGGCCTGCTGACGTTTCTGATTGCCGGCGGTCTGATGGCGCTCCTGCTGCACCCGCTGCTCCGCGTGACGCCGGCAAGAGTCATGCCCGGCGCCAGCGACTGGTTCGACAGCCTGACTTTGATGGTGTACGCCTACGCCGGATTCGAGGCGGCGTTCCTGGTTTCGGGAGAGACTCGCGATCCGCGCAAGGATGCGCCCTTCGCGCTGCTGGTTTCCATTGCGACGGCAACCCTGGTGTTTGTCAGCCTGCAATACGTGGTGATCCACATTTTGCCGGACGCTGCCGCCAGCGCCAAGCCTGCCGCCGATGCGGCGCGGCGCTTTCTCGGGCCGCTCGGTGCCTCGCTGGTGGCCGGCGGGGCGCTGGTCTCGATTTACGGATACCTCAGCGCCAATCTGCTGCATGCGCCGCGTCTCACCTTTGCCATGGGAGAACAAGGCGACTTCCCGGGATGGTTTGCCGCCGTGCATCCACGCTTCCGCACCCCTTACATCTCCATCCTGCTCTTCGCGTTGCTGGTGATCGGTTTTTCCGTTGCCGGAAGTTTTCGCTGGAACGCGATCCTGTCGGTGCTGGCGCGGATTTTCGTTTACGGCGCGGTCGCTGCCGCCCTTCCGGCACTGCGCAGAAAACAGCCGCACGCCGACGCCTTTCGTCTGCCCGCGGGCAATGTCTTCGCGGCCCTGTCGTTGGTCTTCATGGGCGTGCTGGCGACGAGAATGCAGCGCAGCGCAGCTCTGGTGCTGGCAGTCACGTTATTGATTGGATGCCTGACTTGGGTGTGGTCGCGTAACAGAGTTGCGATTTCCGATTGAGTCGCCACTCGACAACGCTCGGGACTCGCGACTCGGGACTCTTCACAGCCGCCGCCGCCACAGCGATCTTGACGAGCGCACTGCGCCGCGCACTCGCGCAAACAACCCCGGCGCGAACAGCCAGTCGGCAAAGGCTTCCATCTGGCGCGCGAAGTCGGGACCGTAGCCGTACCACCAGGTTTTCTTCAACCGTGGCAGGCGGTCGGAGTCGAGGTATTGCACCCATGCCATCTCTTCCAGGCCCAGTTTCCCATGGGTGCGCCCGATGCCGCTGCACTTGACGCCGCCGTGCGGGGCCTCGCTGATGCCATAGCCGATCACCGCATCGTTCACCAGCACCGTTCCCGCCGCAATCAGCGTCGCCAGTTGCTCGCCGCGGTATCGATTGCGCGTCCACACGCTGGCCGCGAGCCCGAACTCGGAGTCGTTGGCGAGGCTGATAGCTTCCTCGTCGTCGTCGAAGGCCATGATCGCCAGCACCGGTCCGAAAGTCTCCTCGCGCATGATGCGCATCGAGTGGTCCACGCCGGTGATGACCGTCGGCGCGTAGAAGTTCGGGCCGAGTTCGGCCATGCGCCGTCCGCCGGCCAGCACGCGTGCGCCGCTGCTGACGGCGTCATTCACCTGCTCTTCGACGACGCGCAACTGCCGCTCGTGGATCATGGGGCCGATGTCGGTTTGCGGATCGGCGCCGTTGCCGACCTTCAGCTTGCGCGTCTTCTCCACGCACAGCTCGACAAACCGGTCATGCAGGCTGCGATGCACGTAACAGCGTTCCACGGAGAGGCACGCCTGCCCGGCGTTGACGAATGCACCCCACACCGCGGCGCTGGAGGCGACGTCCACATCGGCGTCGTCGAGCACCAGCATCGGATCCTTGCCGCCCAGTTCCAGCACCACCGGCAGCAAGCGCGCGCCGCAGGCTTGCGCAACGCGGCGCCCGGTGGCCACGCTTCCGGTGAAGACCAGCTTTTCTATGGGCGAAGCAATCAGCGCCGCGCCGGTTGCGCCGTCGCCGAGCACGACCTGGAAAATGTCCTCCGGCAGGCCCGCCGATGTGAACAGCGATTTCAATTCCAGCGCGCTCAGCGGGGTGAATTCCGAGGGCTTCAGCACCACCGCGTTGCCCATCACCAACGCCGCCACTACCTCGCCCGTGGGTGTCGAGAACGGAAAATTCCACGGCGAGATGATGCCGAGCACCCCGTGCGCCCGGCGCAGCAGGCGTCCGACCTTGGCCTTCATGATCGGATTGCCGTGCGGTACCGGCTCGGGGAGCAGCAATCCCGGCGCCTGCTCGGCACAAAATCGTGTTGCGTCCAGCGCGACCACCACCTCATTCACCAGCGCCTCGACGTAAGGCTTGCCGGCTTCGCGCGTGATCAGCCGCGCCACTTCCTCCTTCTTGGCGTGCAGGAGCCGCTGAAAGCGGCGCAGGACCTCGATCCGCTGCTGGACCCCGACCGCCTCCCAGGCCGGCTGTGCGGCGTGGGCTCGTTCCACTGCAGCTATAACCTCAGCGTCGCTGGCGCAGTCAAACTCGCCGAGCGTCTCCCCGGTCGCCGGATTCACGGCGGCAATGCGGCGGGCAACGACTTGGGGCTCAGTAGCCATTTGCTGGCAGACTAGCTTAGATGGACTCAGAAGAAAAACGAACCACAGATCGCCACTTCATGAACACGGATCGGAGTTTTGTTCCGTTTTGATCCGCGTGAATCCGCGTAAATCCGCGGTTAATATTCAACCCCGACAAGATACAGCCCGCTCGCCGGCGCGGTCGCCCCCGGATTCGTCGAGCGATTGCGCGCCTGCAAAATGCGCGCCAGATCGGCCGGTTGCAGGCTTCCCTTCCCCACCAGCAGAAACGTCCCCACCAGGTTGCGAACCATGTGGTGCAGGAATCCGCTGCCGCGGACGGTATAGATCAACTCATCGTCTGCGCGCTGCCATTGCGAAACGAAAATCGTGCGCAGGTTAGAACGTCCGCCCTCCTCCTCGCGCTTCTCCTCATCCACCGCCGCAAACGAGGTGAAATCGTGCTCGCCGGTCACCTGTTCGGCGGCGGCGCAAATTGCGTTTTCATCCAGCGGATACGGGTGATGATAAACGTAGCGCGCCAGCCACGGCGGGCAGATATCGCCGCGGTAGATGCGGTATCGGTAGGTCTTCGCCCGTGCCGACTTGCGGGCATGGAACTCCGGCGGCGCTTCCTCCACCTGCATGACGCGGATCGAAGGCGGCAGAATGTCGTTGAGCGCCACCACCAGGTTGGCCGCCGGGATGGAAGAGGCCAGCGCGCACGACGCCACCTGCGCCAGCGCGTGTACGCCGGCATCGGTCCGGCCGGAGCCCTGCGGCAGGACGGTTTCACCGGTAATCCGGCGCAGCGCGTCGCCCAGCGCGGCCTGGATCGTCCCCCGGCCGGGCTGCACCTGCCAGCCATGAAAGTCGGTGCCGTCGTAGGCGAGCGTGAATTTGAAATTTCGCATCGAACCGATGGCGCACGCAACCAAGCTGCCGCGCCGGTGTTTACAGAATCTTTACTCGGCGAAACTCGATGAGTCCTGCCGGCTCGGCTATACTAGTGGGTTTCCGCATCCAGGCAGCGGTGGCCCTATCCCGCCTGCCGGTTTTTTGAACCTGCCGGAGGGCATTTGCGTAGTATCTGGTGACGATCGTGGCCCGCGGCAGTCTATCGCATTGCACGTTGTACGACGTAGGGGAGAGAAGCGCATGTCTTCGAGGTCTTTTTTTGTGTTTCGCGGCAGTCTGATCACCCTGGCTCTGGTGGCTTGCCTGGCTTCGTCCGCCTGGGCTCAGCGCACGGATTATTCCAAAGGCAAATCGCAGTTTCCCAATCCCATCGCGCCCTACCAGGCGCGGACCGTGCCTCCGCCGAACTTTTCGAACAGCCCCCGCATCGACCAGTTGATCAAGAACGGCAAGCTGATGCTCTCGCTGGACGACGCCATTACGCTGGCGTTGGAGAACAACCTCGACCTGGCGATTGCCCGCTATAACCTCGACATCGCCGACACCGACATCCTGCGCACCAAGTCGGGCGCGGCGGCGCGCGGCGTGGCCACCGGCATCGTCAGCGGCACCCCCGGCGGCGGTGTCAACGGGTTCGGCACTGGCGCTTCGGGCGCCAGCGCCGGCGGCACCAGCAGTGCGGCAGGCGGCGCCGGCACCGGCACCGGCGGACTGGTCACTTCCACTACCGGTGTCGGACCAACCGTACCTTCCTTCGATCCCTTCCTCAGCGGCACCCTTCAGATCGAGCACTCGGTCACCCCGCTGTCCAATACGGTAACCGCCGGCGTCGCCAACCTGTTGCAGAACACCGGGACGGCGAATTTTGCCTATAACCAGGGCTTCGCTACGGGAACCAACATGAGTGTGGGCTTCAATAATTCCCGCCTCACCACCAACAGCATCCGCACCAACCTGAATCCGGTGCTCAATAGCAGCTTCCGGCTGACCGTCAGTCAGCACCTGCTGCAAGGCTTCGGCATCGCGCCCAACCTGCGCTTCATCCGCATGGCAAAGAACAGCCGCGAGATCGCCGATGTCGCCTTCCGCGGCCAGGTGATCTCCACCGTCACCCAGATTCAGAACATCTATTGGGACCTGGTGAATGCCTACGAGGACGTGCGGGTGAAAGAGCGCTCGCTGGGGCTGGCCAACCAGTTGCTCACCGACACCCAGAAGCAGGTGCAGATCGGCACCCTGGCGCCGATCGAGGTGGTGCGCTCGCAAAGCGCGGTCGCTTCCGCCCGCCAGGACCTGATTATCAGCCAGACGGCGCTCCAGTTGCAGCAATTGCTCACCAAGAATGCGCTGGCGCGCAACCTGCAGGACCCGGTGCTCGCGGCCGCCGTGGTGATACCGACCGACACCATGTCGATGCCGTCCGCCGAGCCGGTCACACCGATCCAGGATATGGAGAGCGACGCGCTCTCCCACCGCTGGGAGCTGGCGCAGTCGCGCATTGACCTGACCAACCGCGACATCAACAAGAAAGCGGCACGCAGCGCGCTGCTGCCCACCCTCGATCTGTTTGGGTTCTACGGCGCCTCGGCCCTGGGTGGGTTGCAGAATCCGCTCCTCGGTCTCCCCGCGGGAAGCATCCCGACGGTGGGCTACGGCTCCACCTTCGGGGGTTTGTTCGATAGCACCGCGCCGGACAAAGGTGTGGGGCTGTCGCTGACCATCCCGATTCGCAACCGCAGCGCCCAGGCCGACCAGGTCCGCTCCGAGCTGGAATACAGCCAGGCGCAGATGCGTTTGCAGCAGCTTCAGAACCAGATTCGCATCGAGGTGCGCAACGCGCAATACGCGCTGGAGCAGAACCGGGCCCGGGTCGACGCCGCCCAAGCCGGCGCCAAGCTGGCCGCCGAAAGCCTGGATGCCGAGCAGAAGAAGTACCTGCTGGGTGCGTCCACCAATTACAACGTGCTGCAGTCTCAGCGCGACCTGACGCAGGCGGAATCGAACCTGGTGGCGGCGCGCGCCGCCTATGAGAAATCGCGCGTGGAAGTGGACCGCGCCACCGGCTTGACGCTCACCCGTCTCGGCATTGATATCGCCGACGCGGAGACCGCGCAGGTGAAGAAGCCTCCGACCGTGCCGGGCGTCATTCCGCGCAGCCAGAACCCGCAGGCGCCGCCGATCACGCCGCAGCCGCCGGGCCCAACCGGCCAACCGCTGCCGCCCTCGCCCACCGGCCCGGTCGGCCAGCCTCCGGCCCCATCAACACCGCCCCAGACCTCGGTCCCGCCGGAGCTGAAGTAGTCAGTAGTCGGGAGTTAGTAGCTAGGAGTTAGCGAGGCCGGGTAATATCCCGGCCCTTTGCTTCCGCGCTCGGTACTCAGTACTCAGTACTCGGTACTCGTCTTGCAATCGTCAATCTTCAATCATCAATCTACAATTCCCCCGTGACCCTCTCGGTCGCCATCATCACCAAGGACGAAGAAGAAAACCTTCCGCGGACGCTCGGCAGCGTGGAGGGGCTGCTGCGCTCGCTCGGCGGCGAAATCATCGTGGTCGATTCCGGCTCCACCGACCGCACGCTGGAGATCGCGGCGGCCGCCGGCGCACGAGTTTTTCACGAACCGTGGAAGGGCTTTGCCGCGCAGAAAAATTCGGCGCTCGACAAGGCGGCGTGTGATTGGGTGCTCTCGCTCGATGCCGACGAGCCCCTGGAACCGGCGGCGGCCGGCGAAATCCGCACTCTGCTGGCGAGCAATCCGCCGGTGAACGGCTACTGGATTCCGCGCAAGAATTTTTTTCTGGGCCGCTGGATTCGCCACGGCGGTTTCTATCCCGACCGCAAGCTGCGCCTGGTCCGCCGCGGCACCGCGCGTTGGGTGGAGCACGGCGCTCATCCCACCATGACAATCACCGGCGACACCGCCAACCTGCGCCACGCCATCTTGCACTACGCCTATCCCACGCTGCGCGCCTACATCGCCCACATGAACAACTATTCCTCCATGCAAGCCGAGCACCTGGACGCGGCGCGCCGTCGCGGCTTCGATCTGGTCAACATCGTCGTCAACCCGGTGGCGACGTTTTTCTACAACTATGTTGTGCGCCTCGGCTTCCTCGATGGACGCGAGGGCTTGTTGCTGCACCTCTATCACTCCGCGTATGTGAGCTGGAAATACGCCAAGGCGTGGGAACTCTCACGCCAGAACCGTGGCGGCGGTTGAGCTAAATCACGCGACGGCTAATCAAATCTGGTGCAGCACCCGCATCGGCTTGGCTGGCACCGCCGGCGGACGTTGCGGCGCCGGCGCAGCCTTTTCAGCCGGGGCTTTGTCTTTCTCTTGCGGCGCGGCGTAGTGTGGATCCGAGAGGTACATTTTCTCGCGCTGTTTGACGAGATCTTGGATGCGGATTTTGTTCAGTTGCTTGCTATCGTCCCACAGCAGTTGGATGAGGTTCCGCTGTTTATCAATGGTGCCACCCTGTTGTGCCACCACCAGGATCATGGCAAGGCAAGTCAACAACACCAGCACGCCGCTCCACCGCGTTTTCAGCTCTTCCCGTTCACGTTGCAGGAAACTGTCCATGGTTTGGCCTCGCTCCGATTGCAAGCACATTGCTACATCGCAACCGGAGCGCCACAGCGCGGTTTCGCAAGTGATTGACATCTCGCCACCTATGCCCCCGTTACGCCGGTACTCCGGTTCTGGTTACCGCAACTCTTTGCAGATTTCAGGAAACGTTTTGACCTTCGCGAACTGGGGTAGTGGGCCACTTTCCGGGAAACCGATTTATCATGCAGAAGCAGTTAACCGACGGTTCCTAGAATATCGCGATAGGTTTTCGAAATGTCATCTTCCGAAGAATCAATCCTCCACCAAAAGAATGTTGGGTCTGTATTTGCCTGGTGCTCCCCTTCCTTGCTGGGCTTCGCGCTTTTCCTTTTTTCGTTCCCGATTGACCGTCCCGTTCCATTCTGGCCACATCTAAGTATCGCGGAGCTTTTCTTCCTTTGGTTTTTCTTTGTCACACCAATCACGACAACGATTGCTCTTGTCGTGTTCAGGAAACGAAGACGACTACTCCTCATTTCTCCGATCGCTAAGCTGTTTGCGTGGACCACGATAGCTGTCAGCGTTTTGGTGAATGTATTTATGCTGCTTGGTGCATGGGCCTCCACGTATTGACAATCACACAAAAGATCGAATTGGAGAAATTGGAGGAGGACAGCGAAATCTTGTGACTCCACAATCTCGGATTGGGCCCGTCAACCGCCCTTCTCAGAAAGGGACCCACTACCCTAACTGGTGACATTCTTGCTCCCACTCCACGCATCTCTTATGATGAGGGGTTTGCTTCGACAACCATCATGGCCGACCAAAAGCGCCCGAACCATCCAGTAGCCGATTCCCCGGTAGCCGACGTCTTTGAAGGACGCCTTCCCTCCGAGTCGGAAAAGCAGTGGACCGAGGGAATGTTGGCCAAGTCTCTGGAGAAGGCGCCGGAGAAGCCCATCGGCGCACCCACCGGCACCAATCTCGACGAGCACGGCCGCGCCCGCTACACCACCATTTCGGCCTACCCCGTCCGCCGCCTCTATACCCAAGCCGACCTGCCCGAGGACTGGAAGTACGACGATTACCTCGGCTACCCCGGCCAGCCTCCTTACACGCGCGGCATTCACGCCAGCGGTTATCGCGGCAAGCTTTTTACCATGCGCCAGTTCTCCGGCTTCGCTTCGCCGGAAGAAACCAACGAGCGCTACAAGTACCTGCTCAGCTCCGGCGGCACTGGATTGTCGGTTGCCTTCGACCTGCCTACGCTGATGGGCTACGACAGCGACCACCCGTGCAGCGAGGGCGAGGTCGGCAAGTGCGGGGTCGCCATCGATTCGCTGGAGGACATGGAAATCCTCTTCAACGGCATCGACCTGGAAAACGTCACCACTTCCATGACCATCAACTCGCCCGCCTCCGTGCTGTGGGCGATGTACCTGGTCGTCGCCGAGAAGCAGAAGGCCGACTGGAACAAGATTTCCGGCACCATCCAGAACGACATCCTCAAGGAATACATCGCGCAGAAGGAATACATCTACCCGCCGGCGCCCAGCATGCGGTTGGTGATTGACACCTTCGAGTTCGGTTCCAGGTTCACGCCGCGTTTTAACACGATTTCGATCAGCGGTTACCACATCCGCGAGGCCGGCTCCACCGCACTGCAGGAGTTGGCATTCACCGTTTACGACGGCGTCGAGTACGTCGAGTGGGCGCGCCGTCGCGGCCTCGACGTGGACGAGTTCGGTCCGCGCCTCAGCTTCTTCTTCAACGCGCACAGTGATTTCTTCGAGGAGATCGCCAAGTACCGCGCCGCCCGCAAAATCTGGCACCGGCTGATGCAGGACCGCTTCGGCGCCAAAAACGAACGCACCCGCCTGATGCGCTTCCATTCCCAGACGGCGGGCGTTTCGCTCACCGCGCAGCAGCCGTTGAACAATATCGCCCGCGTTGCCATCCAGGCGCTGGCGGCTGTCTTGGGCGGCACGCAGTCGCTGCATACCGACGCTCATGATGAAGCCCTCGCGCTGCCTACCGCCGAGGCGGCCCGCATCGCCCTGCGCACGCAGCAGATCATCGCTTACGAATCCGGCGTCACCCAGACCATTGACCCGCTCGGCGGCTCGTACTTCCTGGAGCGCCTGACGCTCGACATGGAAAACGGCGCCATCGATTACTTCGACAAGCTGGACGCGATGGGCGGCATGGTCAAGGCCATCGAGCGCGGGTATCCGCAAAAAGAAATCGCCGAAGCCAGCTACCAGTACCAGCGCGCGGTGGAGAAACGCGAGAAAGTCGTTGTCGGTGTCAACGAGTTCACCATCGAGGAAAAATCGCCTGAGATTTTGCACATCGGCGATTCCGTCGCGCGCCAGCAGACCGAGAAACTGAAGAAACTGCGCGCTCGCCGCAGCAACGACGAAGTCCGCCGCCGCCTCGACGCCCTGAAGAAAGCCGCGGCGCAGGAGCCGCAAGTCAAGGCCGATGGCTCGGTCTCCGACGCCAACACCATGCCCTACATCATCGAAGCCGTCCGCGCTTACGCCACCGTCGGCGAAATTTGCGAGGCGCTGAAGCAGGTGTACGGCACCTACGAAGAAGCAAGCATTACCTAACTTCCAAAAGGTGTCATTCCGAGCGCAGCGAGGAACCTGCTTTTTGCCCGCTGCTCCGGCGGTGCCGTTTCACTTTGGGTGGGTCCCGGCGCCCACGCCGGGACCGCCGTTTACCCCAGCCGCGCGGCACCCATTCTTCAATCTTCAATCTGCAATCTTCAATACTCCGTGTCTCCGTGCCTCCGTGGTGAGCCGATTTCATCCCTGCACATTGACAACCGGAAACTGAAACTCGAAACTGAAACTCCCATGCGCCGCGCCATCACTCACCTGAAAAAATCCGATCCCGTCATGGCCTCGATCATCGCCCGCGTCGGCCCTTTCCGCCTCGACCGCCGCCCGGCAACCTTTGAAGCCATGGTCCGCGCCATTGTCTTCCAGCAACTCGCCGGCGCCGCCGCCCGCACCATCTACCAGCGCCTGCAAAACGCCTGCGAACAGGCGGTCGGCGGGCAGGCGACCGAGCGCTCTCTCTACGGCGGTTTCATGATCACGCCCGAATCCGTGCTCGCCCTCTCTGAAGTCCAGATGCGCGCCTGCGGCCTCTCCCGCCAGAAGCTCAGCTACATTCGCGACCTGGCGCACAAAACCATCGCCCGCGACGTGGACTTTGCCAGCCTGCCCAGCATGTCCGACGACGAAGTCATCGAGCACCTCACGCGCGTGAAAGGCGTCGGGGTGTGGTCGGCGCAGATGTTCCTCATCTTCGCGCTCGGCCGCCTCGACGTGATGCCCACCGCCGACCTCGGCATCAACATGGCGATCTGCCAAGCCTACGGCAAGCGCAAAATCCCCAAGCCGAAGCAGATTTTGAAGTTTTCGGAAAAGTGGAAGCCTTACCGCTCCCTGGCCTGCTGGTACCTGTGGCGCTCGGTGGACAAGCCCGCGAAGAAGACTCAGCCACAGAGGACACACGCGAAGAAGACTCAGCCACAGAGGGCACAGAGGAACGTGAAGGCTAAGAAAGCAAAAGCTTCGTGATCCTCCGTGCCCGAAGAAAACTCAGCCACAGAGGGCACAGAGGAACGTGAAGGCTAAGAAAGCAAGAGCTGGGTGATCCTCTGTGTCCTCTGTGGCTAAATTCTTTCTTGCGATTCCCATGAGAAAAGTCAGCCACAGAGGGCACAGAGGAACGCGAAGGCCAATTACAGCAAAAGCTTCGTTTTCCTCCGTGTCCTCTGTGGCTAAATTCTTGGTTGCGCTTCCTGTTTTGTCGTTCCGATCCGCGTTCCTCCGCGTAAATCCGCGGCTAGCTATTTTTCTCCGTGTCCTCTGTGGCTAAATTCTTGCTTGCGCTTCCCATTTTGTTGTTCCGATCCGCGTTCCTCCGCGTAAATCCGCGGTTGACTGTTTTTCTCCGTGTCCTCTGTGGTTAAATAGTGGCCTGCGATGCCAGACGAACGCAAAATCCGTGTGCTTGTCGCCAAACCCGGTCTGGACGGGCATGACCGCGGCGCCAAAGTTATCGCGCGTGCCCTGCGCGACGCCGGCATGGAGGTCATCTACACCGGCCTGCGCCAGACCCCGGAGATGATCGTCAACGCCTCGCTGCAGGAAGACGTGGACGTGATCGGCCTTTCCATTCTCTCCGGCGCGCACAACGCCATCGTGCCGCGCGTCATGGATCTGCTGAACCAGAACAAGATGGACGACGTGCTGGTGCTGGTGGGCGGCATCATTCCCGACCAGGATGTGGCGCAGCTTAAGCAGCAAGGTGTTGCGGGAATTTTCCAGCCGGGCACCGCCATGGACGAGATCATCCAGTTCATCCGCCACAACGTGAAACCGCGCGGCATCCCCGCCGGCACCTAGCGAAAAACTTGACCACGGATCGCCACCGATCAACACGGATGAATTTTCTTCTTGTCTGATCCGTGTTCATCCGTGTAAATCCGTGGTTCGCTTTTCTTATGCCGGACGCCTACTACAACCTCGAGGAGCGCGACGCCTGCGCCGTCCTCCGCCTCACTTCGCCCGACGGCACCAATCGCCTGACCCGCGCCTGCGTGCTCGCCCTCACCGACGCCGTGCGCGAACTCGCGCGCGCTCCACGGCCGCTGATCATCACCGGCAACCACAGATTCTTTTCCGCCGGGGCTGAGTTGTCGGAAATCGTCGCCCTCACCGGCCCCACGGCGTATGACTTTTCGCACATGGGCCAGGCGCTGATGAATGAAATTGGCTGCTTCCCCGCTCCCGTCGTCGCCGCCGTCGGCGGATACTGCATGGGCGGCGGACTCGACCTGGCGCTCGCCTGTCATCGCCGCATCGCTTCGCCGCACGCCGTTTTCGGGCATCGCGGCGCCGCTCTGGGCTTGATTACCGGATGGGGCGGAACGCAGCGCCTGCCGCGCCTGGTCGGCAAAACGCGCGCCTTGCAGATGATGATCGAAGCAGAGAAAGTCCACGCCCGCGAGGCGCTGCGCATCGGCCTGGTGGACGCGATCGCCGACGATCCCGTCGCCGCCGCAGTTACGCAACTCTTGAGGTGAGGGCGCTAATTGCTAATTGCTAATTACTGCTTCAGCGCCACCGCTACTCCATCCCGCAACGGCAAAATCGTGGGAAACAGTTCCTTCGCGCCGTACAGCATCCGGTTGAACTCGACAATCGCGCGCGTTGAATCCCCCGTGTTTTTTCCGCCCGCAGCGGCTTCCGCTACCCGCCCGCTCCACAGCACGTTGTCGGTGACAAACAGCCCGCCTCGGCGTATGCGCGGCACCGCCAGACGGAACACCTTGGGATAATCTTCCTTGTCCACGTCGTTGAAGATAATGTCGAACGGCTCCAGGTTCTGCTCCGACAGCAGCTCCAGTGCGTCGCCCACCTTGATCTCGATCCGCTTCTCCACTCCGGCGCGCTCGAAATTCTTGTACGCCTCCATGGCTTTCTTGGAATCGCCGTCGGTATAGATCACGTGCCCGTCTTCGCCGACGCCGCGCGCCCACCAGATGGTCGAATATCCGATCGCCGAGCCCATCTCGAACACGCGCCGCGCTCCGCTCAGCCGCGCCAGCAGGTAGAACAGCCTCCCCACCGCCGGCCCCACGATCGGGATCTTGCGCCGCGCCGCCTCTTCTTCCATCTCGCGCAGCACCGGGT
This sequence comes from Terriglobia bacterium, assembly GCA_020072845.1. NCBI lineage: Bacteria > Pseudomonadati > Acidobacteriota > Terriglobia > Terriglobia bacterium. The sequence continues at coordinate 2,404 of JAIQGF010000003.1, read as the reverse complement.
CGCTCTCCGGCAGCAACGAGTAGAGATAGTTGTCCACCGCTTCGCCGGTGATACCGCCCATCGCCCACGAGGGCCGCTCTGCCTTCGCCATAGTGTTCCTTAGCTACGATCTTGTGTGCCACGGTCTCTGACCCGTGCACTCTCGATGCTTCGCCCTCTCGTGTTCGCTAGCAGATCACCCGATCATCCGATCACCTGATCACCCGATCCCATTCATCCCATCGTTTGCCCGGGCTTCATGGCCAGCACATCGCATCCCACGTCCGCGACCAACCGCTTCAGTTCCGCCGGTGTGCCGGTCAGCGCCGGAAACGTGCCCCAGTGCATGGGGATCACCGTTTGAGGCCGCAGCAACTGGCACGCGTAGGTCGCCTCGCGCGGCGACATGGTAAACAAATCGCCGATCGGTAACATCACGATCTCCGGGTGATACAGCTCGTGGATGATATGCATGTCGCCGAACACGTTGGTGTCGCCGGCGTGGTACAGCTTCACGCCGCTGTCCAGTTCGATGACGTAACCACACGCCTCGCCGCCGTAGATGATGGACCCATCGTCCTCCTGGATTCCGCAGGAGTGGTCGGCGTGCACCATGGTGACCTTGATGCCGGCGACCTCCTGCGAGCCGCCCTTGTTCATCGGCGCAACCTGCTTCGCGCCCTTTTTCTGCAGCCACATCGCCAGTTCGAAGATCCCCACCACCACCGGGTTGTGCTGCTTGGCGATCGCCACCGCGTCGCCGATGTGGTCGAAGTGGCCGTGCGTGCACAGCATCGCATCCACTTTCTTCAATTTCTTTTCGCTGTCCGGGCACGACGGGTTCCCCATCACCCAGGGATCAATCAGGATGGTCTTGCCGCCGGTCTCCAGCCGGAATGTGGAGTGCCCCAGCCAGGTGAGTTTTGCGCCTTTCAGATCCATAATGGCCGCCTTTCTGCCATGTCTGCTGCCAATGAGTCGGAAGGATTTTATCAGCCCACCCGGAAATTGACGCAGAGGACACAGAGGAAGCAGAGGAGGAGGGACTTAAGGAAATGCGATTTTGGATTGTCGATTGCTGATTGCGCGACACGGTTTTTCCCGAAATCGGCAATCGACAATCGCCAATGCTTTTCTCTTTCTTCCTCTGTGCCCTCTGTGGCTAAACATGCGAAGTGTCAAAACCCAAAACTTCGGCTACCATAGCCGTCCATGCACTCCACCACTGCCGTGGGTTCTCAAGTCCGAGTCCTGTTCACCCGGGAGCAGATCGCGCGCCGCGTCCGCGAGATGGCGGACCAGATCACCCGCGACTTCGCCGGCCAATCCATCATCTTCGTGGGCGTGCTGAAGGGCGCGTCCATTTTTCTCGGCGATCTGGCGCGGCAGGTCAAGCTGGACGCGACCTTCGACTTCATCAGCGTTGCCAGCTACGGCAACGGCACCAAGACCAGCGGTGAAGTGAAGATGAACAAGGACGTGGACTCATCCATGGCCGACAAGAACGTCATCATCGTCGAAGACATTCTCGACACCGGCCTCACCATGGGTTACCTGCGCAAGCTCTTCCTCGCGCACCAGCCGCGCGCGCTGAAGGTAGCTGTGCTGCTCGACAAGGCGTGCCGCCGCATCGAGCCGGTCAAGGCCGACTACGTCGGTTTCGTCATTCCCGATGAGTTCGTGGTGGGATACGGCATGGACTACGCCGAGCGCTACCGCAACCTGCCCGACATCTGCGTCCTGCCGCCGGAATTGCAGTAGAGGCCGATGTGGCACACGCGCCCTCGCGTGTGCACAGGCACTCCCGGACCACTTACTGGTTTCACAAGTCGTTTTCCTTGGGGTAGGGCACGGCGGAACCTGTCCCGACCCTGAGCGAAGTCGAAGGGCGAAGGAGCCATTTGCTTGGAAGGGGCGCGGCGGAACCTGTCCCGAGCGGAGCCGAGGGAGCCGCGCCGAACAAGCCCTTGAATTGTGTCATTCCGAGCGGGCTCGGTAGGTCACGGCTTCAGCCGTGACCGAGGCGCGAAGCGCCGAAGCCCGCGAGGAACCTGCTGTTCTGAGTTTTTCAGCAGCCTGTTAGCCCCTGGGGGATTCACTTCCTGCAAATCAGGGCGCCGATTACATCGGCCACTCGCTTTAGCACTTCGACATCGTCTTCCATGAAGTTGTAGGCCAGGGCGGAGTGTATTTCCAGAACGCCCACCGTCCTGCCTTCCACGCACACCGGAGCGGCCACCACGGCAGCGATTTCCATCCGCCCGCAGGCTTCGGCATCGATGATGCCGCGCGCATCAGAAGCCGTGTCTACGCAATCCACCACCGCGCCGGTGCGCAGACACTCCTCGCGCATGGCGGCCGCGGGGTGAGGCGCGCTGTCGGGTTGCGGCGCGCTCCCGACGCTGGCTTGCAACGCATTGGCGCT